>SOKS01000005.1 GCA_004375725.1 Dehalococcoidia bacterium
TGGTGGAGACGGGGGAGAGTCGAACTCCCCGTCCAGAAGAAGCGACCCAGAGTATGCTACAGGCTTAGCCAGCTCTTTGTTCTCATCCGGCTAACCTCTGCTGACCGAGTTCAGCCAGACCAGTCGATGTTTCTTTCACTGCCTTTATCGACGTCCGGCAGTGGCACCTCAACTTTACGTCACCCAATCCCGACCCGTTGAGGAGAGGTCGGGTTGGATGCGCAGCTATATTTTAAGCTGCGTAAACGACTTCAGGTTCGCCGTTTGTTTTTTTGCCACTTGTTTTGTGAGGGTAGTGGCACCTCAGCCTGCAACCCTGTAACCTACTTCCCCTGTCGAAACCACGCGTCCCCATTGGCTTCGGCGAACTTGTCTCAACCTCCTTTACCGTGTGTGTCTCTTCACTGCCCGCCCGATTTCTCTCTCCACCTCACGCCGGGCAATTGTCTCCCGCTTATCGTAAAGCTTTTTACCTTTGGCCAGGGCGATGGCCACCTTGGCCAGGCTGCCTTTCAGGTACAGCTTCGTTGGTACCAGCGTCAGGCCCTTCTCAGCCACCTGACTGGCCAGGCCATCAATCTGTTTGCGGTGCAGAAGGAGCCGGCGCGGCCGCGTCGGCTCATGGCTCATGTAGCTCCCGGCCTCATAGCGCGCGATGTGAGCATTCAGCAGCCACAGTTCGCCGTTTTCGGGCCTGACATAAGCATCCCCCAGGCTCACCCTTCCTTCCCGGATTGATTTTATCTCCGTGCCGGTGAGGGCGATGCCTGCCTCCAGGCTCTCCCCGATGTGGTAGTTGTGATATGCCTTGCGATTGGTCGCTACCGTCTTAACCGCCATTTTCCCAATATTAATTATATCACAATGCAAGTTCGCTTTTAATAAATGCGGGATTCTGCGGAGATTGATATTTAACAGTACGGCGGCGATTTTTGGAGATGCGGGTTACTTTCCGGCGTCAGGATATCATATTTGTGCAGTGCAGGCTTTAAATTTCGTACTCTTCTGTTATCCCGGCATATTTCAGACGACCTTTGGCTCTGCGGGCAAATCGCAGTGCCTTATCGAACGCCTGCAAATTGGCCTCCAGTTTTGTTGAAGGCAGCCGACTGGCAATGGCTCTGGTCAAAGCACGACGGTCGAGCAAAGGACAGAAGGGTACCAGAGAGCCGAGGGCGGCAACGTTGACGGCGCGTGTCTCGCCAACCTTCCGGGCTATTTCCTCGAAAGGGATTGAGACCAGGCTGTCCCAGAGAACTCGCTGCACCGCGTCTGAATTAACAATAACCAGCCCGCCCTCTTTCATATCCGGCAGGTTACGGTCACAGGCTACCTGGGTGAGGGCAATGAGCACATCCAGTTCCGTAGACTGGGGGAAATCAATCTCCGTATTGCTCAGAATGACCTCGGAGATGGAGTTGCCACCTCTTGTCTCCGGGCCATAGCTCTGGCTCTGCGCCACGCAAAGGTCCTGAATGATTCCCGCCTCGGCCAGCATTATACCGGCCAGGATGATACCCTGACCTCCGGCGCCGGCTATGCGGATTTCATATCTTGGATTTTTCAGCGAGGAGACTTTGGTATTGCTCATGGTAGCTTGGTCTTTCTCTATCCACCAGAACGCCGATGACTATCTTTCCTTCCAGTTCGGCTTCGCTCTGCTGTTTCGCTTTTTCCACCGTAACCGAATTATTCTTCTGCCATTTCATCATATCAACCGGCGACTTGAGCTTCAGGAAATGACCGGCATAAGTCGTACACTGGGATACCACTTCCACTACGGCGGCCCCTTTCTTTTTCAGCGCCTTGTCAATGAGCCGGTCGAGGAGTTGTGTGTGGTAAACGGTGGCGCGGGCGACGAATACCGCTCCGGCGGCCTCGGCCAGCCGGCAGATATCAAAATCAGGCTCAAGGTTGCCGTATGGCGCTGAGGCAGTTATGACTCCATAGGGTGTCGTCGGGGAACTTTGCCCCCCCGTCATTCCGTAGACGCTGTTGTTCAGGACGAAGCTGGCTATCTCAACATTGCGCCGGGCAGCGTGGATGAAGTGGTTCCCCCCGATGGCAACGGCATCGCCGTCGCCCATTACCGTTATCACCTTGAGGCGGGGATTGGCCAGCTTTATGCCGGTGGCGAAGGTGAGCGCCCTCCCGTGCGTGGTATGCAATGTGTTAAAGTCAACATATACCGGAAGTCGACCGGAACAACCGATACCGGAGATGAGGACTATATCGTCTTTGCTGTATTCGTTCTGGTCAATGACCCGAATCAGGGCCTGCATGAAAATGCCGATTCCGCAACCGGCGCACCATATATGCGGGAACCGCTTGCTGGAGCGGAGATATTTGTGGACAAGATGCTCTGTTTGCCTCATGAGTATATCTCCCCCAGTTTTTGCAGGATTTCCGCGGGCTTGATGGGTGTACCGTCGACCTTGTTCAGGGTGACTACCTCGCAGCGGCTTTCGTTGACCCTTTTAACCTCTCTGGAAATCTGCCCGACGTTCAGTTCCGGTACCAGGACTTTTTGCGAGTTTGCCAGTATTCCGCTTATGGTACGGCGCATGAAGGGCCAGAGGATTTTCAGCTTGATTAACCCCACTTTAAGCCCCTTTTCCCGTGCCTGCCGCACCGCCCGGTGCGCGGCACGCGCCACGCAGCCGTAAGCGATTACCGTTACTCTGGCATCTTCTGTTTCAAAGGCGTCAAACCACTGTAGGCGGTCGAAATCCTTCGATATCTTGGTGAAGAGCCGATGTATCAGCGGTTCCACCTCATCAGTCCGAACGGTGGGATATCCCCTCACATCATGGTACAGACCCGTCACGTGATAGCGGTAGCCGTCTCCAAAGGCGGGCATCGGTGGCACACCAGTGCCCGGGTCGGCGTAGGGAATATACCATTCCGGTGGTACGGTGGGGTGGGGCCTTTCTTCAATTTCCAGGCTATTTTTGGCAGGCAGGATGACTCCCTCCCTCATGTGTGCCACCACCTCATCGACGAGCAGGATGACGGGAGTGCGATACCGTTCCGAGAGGTTGAATGCCTGCACGGTGAGTTCGAAAAATTCATATACTGACGAAGGGGCGAGGACAATGATGGGGTGGTCGCCATGGGTGCCCCAGCGGGCCTGCATAACATCACCCTGGGAAAGCTGTGTGGGCAGACCGGTGCTCGGTCCGGCCCGCATGACATCGACGATGACACAGGGAACCTCGGCCATGCCGGCAAAGCCGATATGCTCCTGCATCAGTGAGAAACCCGGTCCACTCGTGGCGGTCATGCTTTTCATGCCGGCGAGAGAGGCGCCGATAACCGCGCCCAGGCTGGCAATCTCGTCCTCCATCTGAATGAAAACGCCGCCGGTCTCAGGCATTTTCTCAGCCATAATCTCCATTATCTCCGTTGCCGGTGTGATGGGATACCCGGCATAGAAGCGGCAACCGGCCATCAGTGCGCCTTCAACGCAGGCTTCATTTCCCTGCAGCAGGACCTGTTTCTTTACGACTTTCCTCATCTTTATTTACCACGATGGCAAAATCGGGACATCTCATCTCGCAGAGGAGGCAACCGGTGCATTTTTCGGGGGATACTACGGTGGGATATGACTCTTCGTCGGCTTCAAGGACTTTCTGTGGGCAGAAGGCAATGCAGATGTCGCATTTCTTGCACCACCCCCGGTATATCTCAACCTTATTCATCTGTTCACCACAATATTATATATTGATTGGGTATGGGCACACAAGTTTACACGGGCGAAGGGAATGTATGAATTGCCTTTTTCCCATCCCGCCTGACGGTCCTGATTTTGCTTTTTACATCGCATTTGTTAAAATGAAAAATATGCTGGATAAAGAATTTGTCGGCAGGGAGAGGAATCGCATAGGTCACGGGTCCTCCTCGAACTGCCGCCGAATTATTTCCCAGTCCACTTTAAAACTCAGCATAAATGCGTATCTGGGGCTTTGTCCGGATTTTAAGTTAAGGCATTGGAATGAGGATTCAGATCTCCTCGCGGACACTCCATAGTGACTTCGTCAAGAAAGTAGCCGAAATCTCGGGACAGGACCTTCTTGCCTGTAACCAGTGTGGCAAGTGCTCGGCTGGCTGCCCCATGTGCTTCGCCATGGATTTGCTGCCCAATCAGGTTATTCGACTGGCACAGCTGGGACTGGAAGAAGATATCGCTGCCTCCAAGACGGTCTGGCTCTGTGCCTCCTGCTTTACCTGTACCGTTCGCTGTCCTCGAGGGGTTGACCTGGGCAGAGTGATGGAGGCGATAAGGCTCATCACCCTGAGGAAGAATGTCGACTACGTGGAGGCATCAGACATTCCGAGAGACACCATTGGTGAACTTCCCCAGATAGCACTGGTTAGCGGTTTCCGCAAACACACTGCCTGAGGAGCGTTATGGACCTGAGTTACTATCCAGGATGCACATTGAAGACCAAGGCAAAGGGCCTCGAGGACTCTGCTGTTGCAAGCATGGATGCCCTGGGCATCAGGCTGGTCGAAATCGAGCGCTGGAATTGTTGCGGCACCGTCTATTCGCTGGCTGAGGACGACCTGGCCCATCACCTGGCTCCAGTACGCAATCTTATCCGCGTCAAAGAGCAGGGCAGCGACAGGGTTGGTACCCTGTGTTCTTTCTGCTACCATACGCTGAAGCGGGCGAATTTGCTGATGCGAAATGATGGCGAGAAAAGGCAGACACTTAACGACTTCATGGAGGAAGAGGTTGACTACAATGGGGAGGTGGAAGTCGTTCACCTTCTCGAGGTGCTCCGGGATGATGTCGGCTGGGAGAATATTGCGGCGAAAGTCAGGGTTCCACTGCAAGGTCTGAAAGTGGCCCCATATTATGGCTGTACCCTGCTCCGACCTCAGGAAGTGGCTATCGACCAGGTGGAGAGGCCAACCATACTGCACCAGCTGCTGGAAACCCTGGGTGCCGAGGCAGTGGATTTTCCCCACGCCACCGAATGCTGCGGTTCATTTCAAATCGTGGGCAATCCTGATTTCATCACCCAGTGCGCCTGGGAGATATTGAGCTCGGCACTGAGGCGGGGCGCCGAAGCCCTGGTCCTTACCTGCCCCCTCTGTCACTTTAACCTGAGCCAAAGACAGTCTGAGTTAATGCAGAGGTACAGCGATTTTCAGGGCCTGCCGATCCTTTATTTCAGTCAACTTTTAGCCATTGCCCTGGGAATTGAGTCGAAGGTCTGCCATTTTGAATCAGGCTATGGCGACCCTCTTTCTCTCCTCAAGAGCAAGAATCTGGTCTCTTAATCGCTATATGGAAAAACAATGGGAAAACTAGGGGTTTTTCTCTGCGATTGTTGTTTCAGCCCTATGGGCTCGGCTGAGGTGGAAGAGCTTTTGACAGTGGCTCGCCGCCATCCGGATGTTGCCTATGCCGAGCTCCATCCCGACATGTGTCTCAATCCAAAGCCTGAGAAGGTGGCCGGTGTGATGAAGGAAAACGGGCTGGAGGGGGTGGTTTTCACCAGCTGTACTTCATTACTACATCGAGATACATTCAGGGAGCTGGCATCTGCTGCCGGTCTGGCTCCCAATCAGTTTGAAGTGGTTGATTTGCGTGAGCAGATAGATGGGAAGAGGGCTTCGGAAAGGATAATCGAGGCTATTGAAAACCTGGCGGCTAAATTGACCTCACCACAGCCTGTATTCAGGGCGGAATTGCCGGTTACCAGAAAGGCGCTGATAATTGGCGGCGGGGTAGCCGGTATTCAGGCGGCGCTGGACATCGCCGACGCCGGCTATGAAGTCTTTCTGGTGGAGAGAACCTCCAGCATTGGCGGCCATATGCTTCAATATTCAGAGGTATTTCCGACGCTGGACTGTCCGCAGTGCATCATGACCCCCAAGATGGTGGAGGCAGGACAGCACGAGAACATAAAGCTTCTGACCTACTCGGAAGTGGAGCAGGTTTCGGGTCAGATAGGCAACTTCACCGTCCGCATCAGAAGAAAAGCTTCCTACGTGGACTGGGAAAAGTGTACCGGGTGTGGAGACTGTGCCACTGTTTGTCCCGTAGAAGTATATAGCGAATATGAACGAGGTATCGCGGCACAGAAAGCAATTTACAAGCTCTTCGGTCAGGCAGTTCCCGCGGTCTTTACTGTGGAAAAGAGGGGAACCGCCCCGTGCCGGATTGCCTGTCCGGCCGGTGTCAACGCCCAGGGGTATATCGCCCTTATTTCCCAGGGTAAATTTCAGGAGGCTCTGGAGGTGGTGCGCCGAACCATGCCCTTCGCCGGGGTAATCGGGCGGGTCTGCACTCATCCCTGTGAAACGGACTGCGAACGAAGGACTGTCGATGAGCCCATGTCCATTCGAACTCTCAAACGATTTATTGCCGATTACGAGCTAAAGGCAGGCAGAGAGAAGGCGATTGCTGTTGAAAGGACAAAGAAGGAGAAGATAGCGGTTGTGGGCTCCGGGCCGGCAGGCTTGTCCTGTGCCTATGACCTGGTCAGGAAAGGTTACCCGGTAACCGTATTTGAAGCTATGCCGATGGCCGGCGGCCTGCTGCGCTACGGGATTCCGGAATACCGGCTGCCAAAGAACGTATTAGATAACGAGATTGATTATGTTAGAGAACTCGGCGTTGAAATCAGAACGGATAGCCCGGTGGAAGACCTGAACGGGCTCTTCAGCAAGGGATATCAGGCTGTTTTCCTTGGTACTGGCGCCGGAGTGAGCCAGAAAATGGGCATTCCCGGTGAGGGCACACCAGAGGTAATTCACGCCATTGATTTCCTGAAGCGGGTCAATTCTGGAAATGAAGTCAGTTTGGGCCAGCGAGTAGCGGTCATTGGCGGCGGTAATGCAGCGGTGGATGCCGCCAGAGCCGCCAAGCGCCTCGGCACTGACGAGGTAACCATCATCTATCGGCGTTCCCGGGAGGAAATGCCGGCCGTCGCGGGTGAGGTTGATGAGGCGGAAAATGAGGGGGTAAAGCTCCACATTCTGGCCGCGCCGGTGAAGGTCTTGAGCCAGAACGACAAATTGACTGGCATTGAGTGCCTTCGCATGGAGCTGGGTGAGCCTGATGCCAGTGGTCGCCGAAGACCGGTACCGGTCAAGGGCTCGGAGTTTACAGTGGATGTGGATAATGTGATTGTCGCCATCGGGCAGTCGGTGGATAAAGCCGGGCTGCCCGGTGAGATTGCCGGCACCGAGCGGGGCACCGTATCTGCCGATCCGGTCACGCTGGAGACAAATATGGCCGGTGTCTTCGCCGGCGGAGACGTGGTATCCGGGCCGGCGGATGTCATCGGGGCCATTGCCGCCGGCAAGGAAGCAGCGGAAAGCATCGACCGCTATTTGAACGGCGTCGACCTGCGTGAGGGAAGGCCAGGGCAGCTAAACAAAGTCGAAGAGGTCTCCAAGGAAGGGGTACAGGCGAAGCCGAGGGCAGCCATGCCGATGCTTGACCTGGGACAGAGGGAGGGCTCCTTTGCTGAGGTAGAACTCGGCCTTGACGAGGAGACAGCCATGGCGGAAGCCAGGCGCTGCCTGAACTGCGCCGGCTGCTGCGAATGCCTCTCCTGTGAAGTAGCCTGCGAAAGAAAAGCCATCAACCACGAAATGGTTGACAGTTATGAGGAATTGGATGTTGGCGCCATTGTAGTTGCCACCGGCTTTGAACTGACTCCCAAGAAGGCAATCACTGAATTTGAACCGGACCCGGACATACTGGACGGGATACAATTTGAAAGAATTCTCTGTCCTGGCGGCCCTACTGCCGGGGTGGTATTGAGGCCGTCCGACGCGAAAACACCCAAAGAGGTCGTATTCATCTCGTGTGTGGGCTCTCGCGACCCCGAGCACGGCGTGCCGTACTGTTCGCGGGTGTGCTGCATGTACCTGGCGAAACAGGCCATGCTCTACAAGCACGCTGTCCCCGATGGTCAGGCGTATATTTTCTATATGGACACCCGAAGCACGGGGAAGGGCTACGAGGAGTTTGTGCAGAGAGCTGTGGAAGAGGACGGCGTATTATATCTGAGGGGAAGGGTGTCCAAGGTGTTCCGGGATGGTGATAAACTAAAGGTCTGGGGAGCTGACACCCTGACGGGGAAGAGAATCGAATTGTCCTGTGACCTGGTGGTTCTGGGCATGGCCATGATACCCAATCCAGAAAGTAAGGAACTGATGCGGATACTCGGTATAAATACCGATAGCCACGGATTTATCAACGAAGCTCACTATAAACTTCGTCCCCTGGAGACCAATATCCCCGGCATCTACGTTGCCGGAACGGCTCAGGGCCCCAGGGACATCCCCGATTCGGTGGCTCAGGGGAGCGGGTCTGCCAGCAAAGTACTTACTCTGTTCTCCACCAGCGAAAAGATGCCGGAAAAGGTGGCCGCAAGTTGAAAAAGAGAAGGATCGGAGTTTTTGTCTGCCACTGTGGCATGAATATCGCGGGCTCGGTAGATGTGGAGCGGGTGGTGGAGCAGATAAAGGACTACCCTGGAGTTGAACACGCCGAGCACTATATCTACATGTGCTCCGACCCGGGTCAGGAGCTGGTGCGAAAGGCAATCAAAGAAAAAGAACTGAATGGTATTGTCATGAGTAACTGCTCGCCCTCCCTGCATCAGACGACGTTTCGCAAACTGGCTGAATCCGAAGGCGTCAATCCCTACCATTGCGAGATAGCCAATATCCGGGAGCAGTGCAGCTGGCCTCATACCGCCGATAAGGAGACGGCCACCAGGAAAGCGATATCCATCATCAAAGCGGTAATCGAAAAGCTGCGTCGCAACATATCATTAACGCCTTTGGTAGTGCCGCTGACTAAAAAGGTAATGGTTATAGGGGC
>SOKS01000095.1 GCA_004375725.1 Dehalococcoidia bacterium
GAAAATTCAAAGCAGTGATAGATAGAAAATATCCGCTAGAACAAATTGTCGAGGCTTACAAGTATGTCGAAACAGGGCAAAAAACGGGAAATGTAGTCATAACTGTGTAAGTAAGACCTTGGTAGCGGGGGTTGGATTCGAACCAACGACCTTCGGGTTATGAGCCCGACGAGCTACCACTGCTCCACCCCGCGCTATTTGACATACCTAGTATAATTCCTGTTACAATTGGGTGTCAAGGAAACTCGCTGGGCCGGTAGCTTATTCGCGTGCGATTTATTTCCTTTCCAGACTTTAAATTTAAGTATTTTAAGCATTGACCAAACCGGAGAAATGGGTTACACTTATGGCATGAAAAACTTCGGCAACACGGTGCCCAAAGCAAGGAACGTTCGGTTATTGCTCACGGTTGCTGATGAAGGCAAGCAGCTGGCACGGCGTGCCGGCGGTGAATAACACTCGGTAGGTCATTCTACCCCTCATTGATTTCTTAATTGCTGATCAGATAGATACATATGATGATACCTGTTTCAGGGTGATTTGAAATATTATCGACAACCCATCTCGAAAGTGAGAGAGGGGAGGAGAAAATGACAACCAATTACAGCATACTTCGGTCCCGACTAGAGGCGGAGCAGAAACGTTTGACGGAAGAGCTGGAGCAGCTTATGGCAAGCGCCAATCCCCCGGATGAGCGACGGGAAGGCAGCCCGTTTGGCAAGCGTGAGGAAGAGGCAACGGAGGCTCTCGAGCTGGAGAAACGTCTGGTTCTGGAAAAAAGGATAAAAGAACAACTGATTGGCGTGGAACACGCTTTACATAAATATGAAGAAGGCACCTATGGCTTCTGTGATAGCTGCGGTCAGCCCATAGACCCGGAGAGGTTGGAGGCGATTCCCGAAGCAAGTTTATGCATAAAATGTAAGTCTCAGCAGGCAAAGAATGCGAGAGGAAAAGCGCCCACCGGCTAGGTGGCGTTACCTGTTATTTTTTCTTGTCGCGCTATTCATTATAGGTGCTGACCAGGCCAGCAAGGCATGGATAAGATCAAGCTTGCCTGAAGGTTACTCACTGTTCAGGCTAGGCTTTTTTCGCATAACGCACGTCCACAATACTGGTGCTGCCTTTGGTCTCTTCCCGGAGCAGTCTTCAGTGCTCGCCATATTTGCCATAATTGCCGCTATCGTAGTTCTGTTTTTTGTCCTTTACGGCCATCGTTACGCCCCCTGGCTAGAGAGTATTTCTATGACACTGACTTTCGGACTGGTACTCGGGGGCACGGTGGGCAATCTGATTGACCGCTTCCGCTTTGGGTATGTGACCGATTTCATTGATTTCGGCTTCTGGCCGACGTTTAATATCGCTGACTCCGCCGTCACGGTTGGCGTCAGCCTTTTCGCCTTGATTTTACTGCGCCATGCTAAAACCGAAAAGCAATAGCACCGCCCAAAAATACCATCTGGTGGTCAGTAGCGCTGGCGTCAGACTGGACAGATTTGTCGCCGATAAGTGTCCAGAGCTCACCCGGACCCACGCTCAAAAATTAATTGCCGATGGCTTTATTACCGTTAATGGACGGGAGGCCAGGTCGAGCTTGAGACTTGACTCCGGCGACCAGGTGGATATTATCGTTCCCATGGCACTGCCCAGTCCTTTGACGCCGGAGGCCATCCCCCTGAATGTTGTCTATGAAGATGAAGACCTCCTGGTGGTGGATAAGCCGCCGGGACTTACGGTTCACCCGGCGCCGGGGCATCCTGACCATACCCTGCTCAATGCGCTTCTCTCTCACGTTCCCCATCTGGCTCAGATGGGCGATTCTCTTAGACCGGGCATTGTGCACCGACTGGACAAAGACACCTCTGGCCTGATGATTGTGGCCAAAAACCGGGCGGCGCAGATGAACCTGATAGAACAGTTCCGGACGCGTTCCGTAGTCAAGGTATATCTGGTGCTGGTGAAAGGACGTCTGACACCGGAAAAAGGCATCATTGACGCGGCCATCGGGCGTGATATGCGGAACCGCAAGCGCATGGCGGTGGTGAAAGCAGGGATGCAGGCACGCACGCAGTATCAGGTAATTAAATATATAGATGGTTATACGCTTCTTGAGGTCATGCCGGAGACGGGCCGTACCCACCAGATACGGGTACACCTGGCGGCCATCGGCTACCCGGTCGTTGGCGACGCCGTTTACGGGGTGAAGTCGCCGCACCTTTCCCGCCAGTTTCTGCACGCCTGCCGCCTCGGCTTCAGGCTGCCGTCAAGCGGGGAATACGTGGAGTTCAGGTCTGAACTGCCAGAGGATTTGGAAAAGGCGTTAAAGGAAATTACCTAGAATAGAAGTGGTTGGGGTGGTAGAATGGTCGATGAGATTTCTAGTACTTAATTAAAGGCAGGTTCTGAGTGACCAGACCAGTACGAGTCCGTTTCGCCCCCAGCCCCACCGGCTTCCCCCACGTCGGGAAT
>SOKS01000128.1 GCA_004375725.1 Dehalococcoidia bacterium
TAAAGCTAATGCCATTCGCACGACTCTGCCGAAGCACTTGAAACAGTTGACGTTAAGCTAACAATTGCATCATAATTATGTCTAGATTGGTCAGGTGGTGAGCGGAAAATGACAGCTAAAGAACTGGTAAGGCTGGAAAACGTCTGGGTGTACTATGATGGTATCCCGGCACTGGAAGCAATAAACCTCTCCATCGAGTCGAACAACTTCCTCGGTATCATCGGCCCCAATGGCGGCGGTAAAACCACGCTCCTCAAAGTTATACTTGGTCTGATAAAGCCAAACCGTGGCAAAATCACCGTACTGGGTATGCCGCCGGAGCAGGGAAGGAAATACATCGGCTACATTTCACAGTTCAACCTCTTTGACCATGACTTTCCCGTCAGTGTTTCCGAGGTGGTTCTCATGGGCCGCTATAACAAATCCGGTCTCTTCCACCGTTATAGCGAAGAAGATAGAAAGGCCGCCGCTGAAGCCTTGAAGGCCGTGGAAATGCTCGGTTACAAAGACAGGCAGATCGGGAAGCTCTCCGGCGGCGAACAGCAGCGCGTCTTCATTGCCCGGGCTCTGGTGACCAATCCGCAATTGCTGCTGCTTGATGAGCCAACCGCCGGCATTGACCCGAATATGCAGACCGAGTTCTACAAACTGCTACACAAATTAAAGGAAGAAATGGCCATTGTCCTGGTGTCACATGATATCAGTGCGGTCTCCATTTATGTAAATGAGATTGCCTGTCTCAACCATCAATTGTTCTACCACGGCTCCAAAGAGGTGTCGGCGGAGGAACTGGAGAAGACATACCGCTGCCCTGTCCAGCTCATTGCCCATGGCACTGTGCCACACCGGGTGCTGAAGGAACATTAGGCCATGCTCGAGGTACTTCAGTATCAGTTCATGCAGAATGCCCTGCTGGCTGGTCTGCTGGCAGCCATCGCCTGTGGCATCGTCGGCGTCTACGTAGTCGTCAAGAAGATCGTTTTTATCAGCGGCGGCATCGCCCATGCCTCCTTTGGCGGCATCGGGCTGGGTTATCTGCTGGGCATCAATCCAGTGCTGGGGGCAATGGCCTTCACCGTCGCCTCGTCGCTTGGCATCGGGCTGGTAATCAGGCGAACCAGACTGCCTGAGGATACCGCCATTGGCATCCTGTGGGCGATGGGAATGGCGCTGGGTATTATCTTCATCGGTCTGGCACCGGGGTATGCTCCCGACCTTTTCAGCTACCTCTTCGGCAACATCCTGACAGTGCCCTTCTTCGATTTAATGCTGATACTCATTCTGGATGTGGTAATCATCGCCCTCGTCGCCCTTCTCTATAAAGAATTCCTTTACCTCTCCTTTGATGAAGAGTTCAGCACCATATCCGGAGTACCCACCGAAGGCCTTTACCTTCTCCTGCTCTGTCTGGTAGCCCTGACCGTGGTGGTTCTAATAAGAGTGGTCGGCATCATCCTGGTGATTGCCCTGCTCACCATCCCGGCAGCGCTGGCTCGCCAGTTCACCCACAGCCTTAAAAAAATGATGCTGCTGGCAATCCTGGCCGGCGTGTTTTTCACCTTCAGCGGATTGTGGATTTCCTACGTGCTCAATCTGGCTTCCGGTGCCACCATTATTCTGGTCAGCGGCACGACATTGTTTATCTCATTCGGAATTAATAAACTACGCCGCAGAGCCAGAGAACACGACCGCAACACCAACACCGTTTGACCAGCTAACCCATTGCCTCTGTCGCTTAGATAACCTATAATTGGAGTCGAAGTGAATCTTTCCGTTCAGTTAGCCCCCGGACATGATAAAGGCCTGCGCCTGGCCAACCCGGTCATGACCGCATCCGGTACTTTCGGCTACGGCACCGAGTACAGTCACCTGTTTGATATTCAGAGGCTCGGCGCCATCGTCTGCAAGGGGACTACCCTGAACCCAAGGGACGGCAATCCCCAGCCACGCCTTGTGGAAACTCCCTCGGGAATGCTCAACTCCATTGGCCTGCAGAACATCGGGGTGAAAGCCCTGATTGAAGAAAAGGCACCGCTCTGGGCAAAATGGCGCGTCCCGGTAATCGTCAATATCGCCGGCGAAACGGTTGCAGAATACGCCGAGCTGGCGAACAAACTGGATGGTATCCCTGGCATCAGCGCTCTTGAGGTCAACATCAGCTGCCCCAACATCAGTGCCGGTGGCGCCGAGTTCGGTGTGCACCCCGAATCCGCCGCCAGGGTAACCGCCTCGGTCAGGGCAAACACTTCTCTCCCGGTGCTGGTCAAATTGACCCCGAACACTGGTGAAATCGCCAGGGTGGCGGCGGCGGTGGCTGAAGCCGGTGCCGATGCTATCTGCCTTATCAACACGGTGCGGGGCATGGCCATCGACATCTATACGCGACAGACACTGCTCGGCAACCGTACCGGCGGACTCTCCGGCCCGGCCATAAAGCCAGTCGCGCTGGCCATGGTCTACGAGGTGG
>SOKS01000053.1 GCA_004375725.1 Dehalococcoidia bacterium
CATCCGGCCACCGCCTTTCGCCAGCCTGCCAGCGAATTCTCTTCGATGTTATTCAGTACTTGAGCCACTCTCGTATCGCCGCGGGCGAGCACCGCCTGAACCTGACTCCACGCTGGACTTTCACTCTTTAACTGGATACCCTGCGGGGCCAGGCTGCCCTTTAATCGGGCAATCCGTTGTTTCAATGTCCCGATTGAGGCCATGGGCAGACGCTGAAACGGCGTGCCCGCCTTGGGGACAAATGGGGCGATGTTGAGCGAGAGGCGGGCACCTTTTGCCTGCCGGTCAAGTATGCTCTTGCACTGGAGGGTAAGTCTGGCAATGGCTGCTATGTCCTCATCTGTCTCCGTGGGTAGGCCGACCATAAAGTATAGCTTGAGTCGTTTGATTCCGTGCCTGGCCAGCTTGCCAACAGCATCGGTAATATCATCCTCGCAGATACCTTTGTTAATCGCCTGGCGCAGGCGCTCCGAGCCAGCTTCGGGAGCAAGGGTTATCGTGCGTGTGCCCCCGCCGGCGATTTCGGCAAGTATGCGTTCCGGGAGATTGCGGGCACGCATGGAGCTCATGGAGAATTGAGCCCCCATCCGGCGCAGACCGGTCAGCAGTTCCTCAAGATGGGGATAATCGGAAACCGCCGGGCCCACCAGGCCCAGGCGCTTCCGATGGAAAAGGCCTTCCTTTGCCTGGGCGAGCAGGGTGTCGACCGAGCGGAAGCGCATCGGTCGGAAAACAGTGCTGACCAGGCAGAAATGACAGCGCCATGGACAGCCCCGCTCCACCTCAATGAGGTACAGGTCACCGAGCTCGGTGTCCCTGGTCAGTATGACCGACCCGACCGGAAAGTCGTCAAGGTTTTCCGTCCACTGACGGGTTACGGGAGTCTTTGGTAGCATCCGGGGAACATAAATGCCGGGCACAGTCGCCAGTGATTTCAATAATTCCTCGCGTTTCGCATTGATATGATTAGTCACTGATGACAGCAGGCCCGGCAGCAGTTTTTCTGCCTCCCCGATGCCGAAGCCGTCAAAGAATGGGGCTAGCGGCATAGGGTTGGCCGTGAGGCAGGGCCCGCCGGCGATAATCAGTGGATGGCTTTCATCACGGTCGGCTGAGAATGGGGGAATGCCGCTGGCTTTGAGTATGGAAATAACGTTGAAATAGTCAACCTCGTAAGAGATGGTGAAAGCCACTACTCTAAAAGCGGAAAGCGGTCGTCTTGATTCCAGTGAAACCGGGGGAGCTTTACGTTCCTGGTTATCTATTTCCCAGAAAACCCGCTCACACACGATGTCGCCGTGTCTGTTGAGCAGGGAATATAGTGCGTGCAGCCCCAGATTGGACATGCCTATATAATAGGAATTGGGGGAGACGAGAGCGATGGGTAATTTGCCGCCCCAGTCTTTGGTGATGGCGCCTTTTTCTCTGGCAAGGCGTTCCCTGGGGCTGATTTCCAATCCCCTGGCCCGGTTTCCTCTGCGTGGGCTCATGCCATTTTTTATGACTTCCAGCAGCCTCTCAAAAACTGCTTGTTTATGGTGATTACTCTATCCGCCACGTTTCGCAACTGCCAGGAAGTGCCCCTTTTCCCGAACAAAGCTACCTCAACGTGCTTGCCATTATCCTTTACTGCTTGAAGAGCTCCGGCGTAGTCACTGTCCCCGGCAACGAGAATTGACACGTCGTAATTATTTTTAAAGCCGTGTGTCAGCATGTCCGTAGTCAGCTGGACGTCAGTGCCTTTCTCGTATGGCGGTACATTCGGCCAGTTGAAATAGACCAGTCGGCCAAGGCGCAGCTCCAGGTATGGGATAGCGTTCACCCCGGCGAAAAACGCCTGCTGGTGCTGGTAGCGTTCCGGTTCTTCTTTCCTGCCCACTCTGGCATTGTAATAGTAAATTCTGATTAATTGACGGCGGCCCAGAAGCTTGTGGCAAAACCTGCCGATGTCAAGGTCAGTCCGGCCGAAGGTGTTCTTCAGTGAGTGGTACATGTTGCTCCCGTCGATAAATATCATTACCCGCTCGGCCATTTTTATGCCTCCTTGATGGGGAGAGGACGCCATCTTTCCTTTAATTATATAGTCTTTTTCGGGAAATTACGACCGTTTTAGCTCATTTGCGGGGTTATTAATACGGGTGGTATAATTGGCCGATATATTTGATGCGGAGCTCATGAATGAAACTGAGTCGTGAAGAGGTGCTGCGTATTGCCCGCCTGGCTCGCCTGGGAGTGACTGAAGAGGACGTCGATAAGTTCCGGGAGCAGCTATCCAATATTCTGCAGAACTTTGAAATTTTACGGCAGGTGGACACTGAAGGTGTTCCGCCCACCGCCCAGTCGATTGTGCTCCAGAATATAATGCGTGATGACGAGGTCGCTCCGTCCCTTCCCCCGGAGGACATACTGGCCAATGCTCCTCGCCGGGAAGGGGAGTGTTTTCGGGTGCGGGCGGTTTTAGAGTGA
>SOKS01000031.1 GCA_004375725.1 Dehalococcoidia bacterium
TATGTATATGAGCAACACTCAGGATAATTTGCAGGCGGCATTTGCCGGTGAGAGCCAGGCCAACCGACGCTATTTATTCTTTGCTGAGAAGGCGGAGAAAGACGGCCACCCGCAGATCGCCCGGCTTTTCCGGGCGGTGGCCGAAGCCGAGACGGTACACGCCCGCAACCACCTCAGTACGTCGGGCAACATTAAATCCACCAAGGAAAACCTTGCAGAAGCCATCGGTGGGGAGCATTACGAATTCACCAAGATGTACCCGGAATTCATCGAGCAGGCCAAGTCCGAGGGTGTGAAGAAGGCAGAGGTGACCTTTGACTTCGCCAACAAGGTGGAGAAAATCCACCATGCGCTGTACGAAAAAGCGTTGCAGGCGCTTGAAGGCAACCAGAAACTGGAAGAGAAGCCCTTTTTCGTCTGTCAGGTCTGCGGATATACGGTGGAGAACGCCGCTCCGGACAAGTGCCCGATCTGCGGGGCCCCGCAGACCCGGTTCAAGAATATGGGTTAAGCATTTTGGATTTTTAATACTGCCTAATATAAAAAGAGGGGAGGGCTTTTCCCCTCCCCTTCTTTATTTTCAAGCCGGCCCGGGGGTTAATCTCCCTTTTTCTGCACCCACTTTTCCGCCCGGTCCCCCGCCCAGAGTACCTTGGGCTTGGCTCCCTGGTAAGCACGTATCATTAAGAATATCCACAGGGCGACTCCAATCAGCCAGACGATGGTGGCAATCACTGCGCCGATAATGGGTATCCAGCCAAGAACAACGGCAACTACAGTAATAGTGCCAAAAATGTAGATCGACTGCATGGCGTGGTAGCGCACGAACTTGCTTTCCTGCTCGATCAGGATAAAGACCAGCCCGCTTATCCAACCCAGCACATAGCAAAGAAGTCCGGCAACATTTTCATCCAGACCGGTAGATGACTTTTCCATGGTAGCCTCCTGTACGTTTACTTTGTGCATAAGAGTATACCAAGATGATGGCGTTGTCAATAGGGAGCTTTCCGGCTTTATCAACAAAAATGGGGCGCTTTAATCCTCAGTACGCTCTTTGTCTTCGAAAATGAACAATTCCTCCATCGTGGTCTGTAACGCCCGGGCCACGTTGTGTGCCAGCCGCAGCGACGGATTGTATTTGCCCTGCTCCAGAAAAATTATGGTTTCCCGCCGGACACCGACCATTTCGGCCAGTCTCTCCTGGGTCAAGCTACGCCTCATTCGATATTCCTTAATCCTGGTTTTCATTGCTACAGCTCACCAGTATATCCCGATACTGGACATGAAACGTGAACCTGTCCTTACTCAATGGCTCTGCTGAACAAGCCTTTGAAATACATAACCAGACTGCCGATAACTCCCACCGCAAGACCCAGCGGGCATATTATGGTGGCAATGATGAAGAAGACAGGCTCCTCGAATTCGATACCCCAGAAGTGCATCGCCAGAGCGGAAATGGCATTGTGCAGGAAAATACTGATGACCAGCGCCCCGAGCGATATGCCCGCGATCAATATAAAGGTCTTGAATAACTTCATACTTCTTTCACTAAGTCGCGGCTCTACCCGTTCATAGTAAAGATAGGAGAGTAGATAAACCGCCCCGGCGGCGATAAACAAGGCACCCAGAACCTGCACGGTATCTGGCTCCTCCACCAGCCTGACACTGAAGGGCAACATCAGGAATGCCGTGGCCACGACAAAAAAGATAAAACCATTGCGCACTGATTTGCTGGTGTTTTCCCTTACCCGTTCGTCAATTGGCGGCATTTTTCGTCTTCTGAGCAATGACCACAACTCACGGTGGCCCATAAGCAGCAGCCCGACCAGAAATGCCACCACCACGTAGTACGCTTCCAGTGAGATGAGAATAATGGCCACGACAAGTGCCGTTATGGCCACCGCCCAGAATACTTTCTTCGTTCTCATCCGGCCACTCCATAGTTATATATTTCTAACGTTATATATTTTTAACATTTTTCCCGGCTTGTGTCAATACCTCCTGCCTGATTTTCCATCTTTTCATAATCTGATTTATACAGGTCGCCGGCCCCAGGGGCGCTGTTAAAGTGGCCATCGTGCCCTGAGCACTGTTCCAAAAATATTACAAATTGACACCATAGAGCAAAGCCGTAGCTGCGTGCCAAAAGTCTAGGGCCAGCCGCTAGTTTACATCCGAATATAATGTGGTATAATCTGTGGAAAAGAGGGCCTATATGCCAAAATGTCCTAATTGTGGTCGGGAGACACTCCGAACAGAAGACTGGGCTTGCCAGTGGTGCGGTCATCCGCTGCTATCCGGCGCTTTTAAGAAAATACCCAAGACGTACCGGGAGCTGCAGGCGGAGAAAACGTTCAGCCCGCGTTCAGTTTTGGAAGACGAACCGGCACCGGTTGCCGAAGTTGAAGTGGCACCAGCGCCAACACCTCCACCACCTCCCCCTACTCCATCACCACCA
>SOKS01000151.1 GCA_004375725.1 Dehalococcoidia bacterium
CTGGTATCTTCCCCGGTAGCCCCGGGTCTTCTGTGTCAGCTTGAAGAAAATGAGCTGCAAAATGCGGGCATTTCGCTGCAGTCGGATACCATGGGGATTATAGACGACCATCAGTGACTGCGAACGCCCGGAGTAGCCGGCATCCCATACCGCTGTGTCGATGGTAACGCCGCAGCGCAGCAAACTTGAGCGCGGCGCCGCGAGGGCGGTGATGTTCTCGGGCAGGTGGACAATCTCATTGTAGGTAATCAGATATATCCCGGCGACAAGGTCAATATATTCTAACCCATCGAAGACAAGGGGAGCCAGCTCCGAGACCTGACGCTGGCGGTTGTCCACGGCGATGGTACCGCCTGACTGGAGCAGCGCAATCTCACGCAGGGTGAGGTCAATGCCGTTGGGCTGGAGCTGCTGCTCCAGGTCCACGAAGTCCTCGACCAGGGGGGGATTTCCTTTCAGCAGCCGGCGTATTTCAGCACGGGACAGTACCGTTGTCATCTTTCCCCTTTAAGATAAGGTCATTTTCTAGTATACACTTTTAGCGTCGGGTTGTTCACCCTCTTTTACGGCATTTCCTTTACAGATGGTGCCGCTTTCGGTACAATGACACCGGCCATGATTAAAGCGGTCTTTTTTGACCTGTACCATACGCTGGTTGGCTATGACCCGCCGCGGGAAGAACTTCAGGCAAAGGCGTTGCGGGAACTTGGCATTGAGGTGAATCCCGAGGTGCTGCGCCGACCTCTCGTGGTTGCTGATGAGTATATCTATCAGGAGCATTCCCGCGCTTCGCTGGGCCAACGCTCCAAGGAAGAGCAGATGGTGGTCTGGACGCAATACGAGCGCATACTGCTCAAAGAAGCCGGCATTGAAGCTGATGACCGGCTCGTCCTGGGACTGCTGGGCAAAATGAAGCAGTTTGGCCTGAAGCAGGTGCTTTTCGACGATGTTTTGCCCACACTGAAAGACCTCAAGAAGCGGGGGCTGATTCTGGGCCTCATCTCCAATGTGGACACGGATATCACTTCATTGCTGGACAAACTGGGACTGACCGCTCTGCTTCAGGTGGTGGTGACCTCACAGGATGCCGGCTTCACCAAACCGAGCCCGGAGATTTTTCGGGAGGCAGTGAAAAGGGCGGGGATTCAGGCTCATGAGGCGATCTACGTCGGCGACCAGTACCAGATCGATGTCGTCGGGGCCAATCAGACGGGGATGAAGGGGATTTTAATTGACCGGATAAACTATTTCACCGGGGTAAATGATTGCCCCCGTCTCCAGAGCCTCATGCAGGTATCAGAATATCTATCCTGACCGCACCGATTTGCCGCTGGCGCTTAGCCTTTTGCCGCCATACCCAACGGGCAGACCGGGCATTTGCCCTGTGTGCAGAGCGTCTTATAGATATGAATTAACCCCTGCTGCCGCGGTGCCGAATCTATGGGCACGCCGCTACGGCCAAGCTGTTTTGACATGTGCCTTTCAATGGCATTGACGCCCGGTTTCGGGTAGGTGGTGAATATTGCCAGGCACCTGGCGGCTAACTCCGGTTGTCTGCTGAGTCTGCTCCAGGCGTAAGTAAAGGGCAGGATGACGTTTATGACAATGGCGGCGGCACGGCTGCTCCCGATGAGCGCCGGGGCGATGTTTCGGCTGTAGCTGCCAAAGTCATAATGTGTCTTCCAGTAGCCGCTGGCCGTTACCATCATGGCTGCTTCCAGTGCGCGGTACGCCTGGTCAATTTTTATCTCCGATATTAAATTGATAATCTCTTCCAGTATGCCCTCTCTATGGTAACGAAGCATCAGATGGCTTATGCCGGCAATACGGCGTACGGGGAAGTTGTTCGGTCTGACTTTAATCAGGTGCCAGCTATCGGCGGGCATTACCTGACGGTGGACGTATTCCGCCCAGCATTTTTCCAGTGCTTCAGCCCAGTGGTCATCTGGTGCCGGCAGGTGACGGATACCTCGTTGAGAGGGCAGCAAACCGGCGGTACCCAGGAGCAATGCCTGCTGTTGGGCAAGGCATTTGTCATCCGGCAGATGACACCGGGTCATAGCTTCCAGACGGTTTAAGGGCACTATGCGGGCGAGTTCCTCGAAGGGGAGCTTGTTTTTCGAATAACCCAGCGCCCCCATTATTCCCTGGTAAAATGTCTGTCCTGGCGTGTCTCTGCTTAATTCGTCATGGAAGGCGGCCGCTTTGGCCATAAAACGCTCCCGCCCGGCGGCATCCAGCATCTCATCAATTCGTTTTATCGGCAGTGATTTGACGGTTTGATAGCAGGGCAGGGCGAAATCATCTGCTGGCTGGCTGGTTCTCACTCGTTGCCGGGCAGCTGTTTCCAGGCGTTCGCTTAACACCAGAACCGGGACTTTCTTTCCATTCTGTAGATAAGTAGCCTCCATATCGCGCCACATCACCACGTG
>SOKS01000216.1 GCA_004375725.1 Dehalococcoidia bacterium
AAAACAAAGCAATAAGGCGGAAAAAGTGCGTATTCATGTTACCGGCATGACCTGCACCACCTGCGCGGCGACTATTGAAAAAGGCCTCGCTAAAACTCCCGGTGTGGAGGAGGCGAAGGTCAGTTTTGCTTCCGAGCAGGCGTCTATTGCCTATGACCCGGAGCGGGTGAACCTGGGTACGCTCAAAGAAACCATATCCCGCATCGGCTACAATGCCGCAACCCGTAAATCAGTTTTCCCGGTGCGTGGCATGACCTGTGCTTCCTGTGTGGCACGTGTGGAACAGGCGTTATCCGGTGTACCTGGCGTTGTCGAAGCAAACGTCAACCTGGCTTCGGAAAAAGCCACCGTGGAATATCTGGAAGCCGTGCAGCTGTCGGATTTGAAGCGAGCGGTGGCCGATGCTGGCTACGAACTGGGTGGAGAGACAGAGACGCTGGAAGACGTTGCCACAGCATCGCAGCGAGAAATCAAATCGGTGCGCAATCGGTTCATTTTCGCTACCGCTATTGGCTTACTGATTCTGGGGCTGGGGTTCGGCCCGTCCTTTATCGGCAAGCCCTACCTGCTCTGGGCGCTGGCCACTCCGGCGCAGTTCTGGGCAGGCTGGCGATTTTATCGCGGGATGTGGGGGGCACTGAGGCACAGGACGGCGGATATGAATACCCTCATCGCCGTTGGCACATCAGCCGCCTATGCTTACAGCGTTCTGGCGGTGATTTTCCCAGGATTTTTCGCCGCTGGCGGGCTGGAGCCGCATCTCTACTTTGATACTTCGGCGATGATCATCGGATTGATTCTTCTGGGTCGCTTTCTGGAAGCGAGAGCCAAGGGGCAGACCTCGGAAGCAATCAAGAAGCTAATCAGGCTGCAGCCAAGGACGGCACTGGTAATTCGCGATGGCGAAGAAATGGAAATACCGGCTGAAGAAGTCCAGGTGGGCGACTTGATAACGGTCAGGCCCGGAGAAAGAGTTCCGGTAGATGGTATTGTGAATCAGGGCTATTCCAGCGTTGATGAGTCCATGATTACCGGCGAGAGTATCCCGGTGGAGAAAAAGGTGGGCGATAAGGTTATCGGGGCAACCATAAACAAAACAGGCAGCTTTCAGTTTAAGGCGACCAAGGTTGGCAAGGATACTATGCTGGCGCAAATCATTCGACTGGTTGAAGAAGCGCAGGGAAGCAAGGCACCGATACAGCGTCTGGCGGATATCATCGCCAGTTATTTTGTACCGATCGTGATCGGCATTGCACTGGTCACGTTTGTCACCTGGTATTTTGTGGGGCCAGCCCCGGCTTTCACCTTTGCCCTGCTCAACTTTATCGCCGTATTGATTATTGCCTGCCCCTGTGCTCTGGGGCTGGCGACGCCAACGGCCATAATGGTCGGTACCGGAAAAGGCGCGGAGAACGGGATTCTTATCCGGAGCGCTGAAGCCCTGGAAAGAGCACACCGGATAAACACTGTCCTGCTGGATAAAACCGGCACGCTGACGCAGGGCAAGCCGCTGGTAACTGAAATAATCGCTGCCGAATCTTTTTCTGAAGAAGATGTACTGCGTCTGGCAGCATCAGCCGAACGCCGGTCCGAACACCCGCTCGCCGAGGCCATCGTTCGGGCGGCTTCCGACAGAAAATTAAAACTGCAATCGGTTACTGACTTCAGGGCTATTCCCGGGAAAGGCGTGGAAGCTTCGGTTGGTGGCAAAAAGCTTATCCTCGGCAACTTGGTGCTGATGAAGGATAAAAAACTGGCCTTGAATGGGCTTGAGAAGGAAGCTGGCAGGCTTTGGGAAGAGGGCAAGACGGTGATGTTTCTCGGTATGGACGGCAAGGTAATAGGGGTCGTGGCGCTGGCTGATACACTCAAACCTGGTGCCCGGGAGGCGGTTGGAGCTCTGCACCGGCTGGGGATTGAGGTGGCCATGCTCACCGGAGATAACCGGCGCACCGCCGAGGCCATTGCCAGGGAAGCGGATATCGACCGCGTCATTGCCGAAGTGCTGCCGGAACATAAAGCTCAGGAGGTTAAGAAGTTACAGGGTGAAGGCAAAACGGTGGCCATGGTCGGTGATGGCATCAACGACGCTCCGGCACTGGCCCAGGCTGACATTGGTGTCGCCATCGGCACGGGCACTGATGTTGCCATTGAGGCCGCCGACATTACTCTCATCAGCGGTGACCTATCGGGTATAGTGAATGCCATATATCTGAGCAAGCGCACCCTCAGAACGATAAAACAGAACCTTTTCTGGGCCTTCGCCTACAATACGTCCCTCATTCCAGTGGCTGCCGGCGTGCTCTTCATCGCTTTTGGGCGCACTGGTGTGCCATCAGGACTGCATTTTATTCTGGGTGATTACGGTTTTTTGAATCCGATATTGGCAGCCGCGGCCATGGCAACCAGTTCGCTGACTGT
>SOKS01000101.1 GCA_004375725.1 Dehalococcoidia bacterium
AATTCATCCAGAAAGGAGGTAACCAGATGGCAAAGAATAGAGCCTGGGTTATGGTTGAGCCCCAGAAAGTAGTTATGCAGGAATTTGAAATCCCCGAAGTGGCAGAAGACGGTGCTTTGCTAAAAGTTGAAGTCTGTGGTATCTGCGGTACCGACAAACACATGTATTTCGGGCAATTACCCATGGCGACACCACCTTATCCTTTTGTCGCCGGTCACGAAATTATCGGGACAATAGTGGAGCTTGGCAAAAAAGCCAATGAGAGTATGGCTGTATTTGGCGGTATTCTCGAAGAGGGTGACAGAGTTGCCCTCGCCCCTGGCTCCTTGCCGTGTGGCAAATGCTGGCACTGTTTGCATATGCCAGATCGTCCGGTTTTCTGCCCGAATCGCTCCTTTGTTTACGGGATGACCTCACTGAAAAAGAACCCGAAGGTATGGGGTGGCTATTCGGAATATATCTACTTATTCCCCAAATCACAGGTCTTTAAAATCTCAAAAAGCATGGCTATGAAGAAAGCGGCGCTTATTGAACCGATGGCAACCGCGCTGAGAGCGGTAGAACGGGCTTATAGCCCGGGAGAACCAGAAATGCGCCGTGGTTATGGCGTGGGGCGCAGTGCCATGGTATTTGGCGCCGGCCCTATTGGACTAATGATTGTCGCTGCATTACGCTATAGCGGCGCCGGGCTCATAATCGTACAGGATTTATTGCCCAAAAGGTTAGAAATGGCAAAAAAGCTGGGTGCTGATATAACAATCGACGGTAATTTGCCTCTTGAAGATAGACTGAAACAGGTTAAAGACGTTACTGATAAAGTAGGGCCTGATGTCACCATTGAAGCGGCTGGTGCGCCTCTGGCTTTTAAGGAAGCCATTGACTTTGTCCGGCGAGGCGGAAAGCTTATCGAGGTCGGCAACTTTACCAACAATGGCCCGACTGAGATAATACCCTTCTTTATCTGCAATAAAGACCTGGATATCCACGGTTCCTGGGGCTATCCCAGCGTAATTTTCCGTGATGTTATCGCCATGCTGGAACAGACGAATTCGCCGGTAGAGGATGTGGTAACTCATGTATTGCCGCTACAAGAACTCCCAAGAGGGCTTGAATTAACCGGCACTAAAGACGTGGGTAAAGTGGCTCTGGCACCGTAGCGAATTGTGTGCCGGTGTCTACGGCGTTTATGCCATGCTGTTTTTATATGGAGGAATACAGCATATTATAAATATTTTTATCCAGCATGAAAACTGCTTGGAGGTCTGGCTATGAAAAATAGAAAGCTCAGAACCATGGGGGAACAATTTGGCCGCCGTTCCTGGGCAGAACCCTGGAAAATCAAAATGGTAGAACCAATCCGCATGACCAGCCCGCAGGAGCGGCAGAAGTCTTTGGCAGAAGCGGGTTATAACACTTTTCTGTTGCGCTCTGAAAATGTATACATTGACCTGCTTACTGACAGTGGCACCGGCGCTATGAGTGACCGACAGTGGGCGGGCATTATGCTGGGCGACGAGGCTTACGCTGGCAGCAGGAATTTTTTCCACCTGGAAGAGGCAGTCCGGAATTACTATGGTTACCGTTATCTGGTGCCCACCCATCAAGGACGCGGCGCCGAGCACTTAATCAGTCGAGCATTGATAAAACCCGGCCAGTACGTGCCTGGCAACATGTATTTTACCACCACCAGGCTGCACCAGGAACTGGCCGGAGGCACCTTTGTCGATGTAATCATTGATGAGGCCCATGACTCTTCTAACCTGCATCCTTTTAAAGGCAATGTAGATCTGGATAAGCTGGAGGCACTGATAAAGCGGGTAGGTGCTGAGAATATCCCCTACGTCAGCCTGGCGGGGACCGTAAACATGGCAGGGGGTCAGCCAGTGAGTATGGCCAACGTGCGGGCACTACGGGCACTGTGTGACCGTTATAATATTCCTCTCCATCTTGATGCGACCCGTATGGTGGAGAATGCTTTCTTTATCCAGGAGCGTGAGGAGGGATATAAAGACAAGTCGATTGCGGATATTCTCAAAGAATTCTGCGGTTACACCGATGGCGCCTGGATGAGCGCCAAGAAAGATAATCTGGTCAATATTGGTGGCTGGCTGGCCGTCAATGATAGCGACCTTTTTGACGCGCTGCGCAATATGGTGGTTATCTATGAAGGGCTTCACACGTATGGCGGAATGGCCGGACGCGATATGGAAGCCCTGGCTATTGGTATTACGGAAGCCGTGAACGATGACCACGTGCGCTCTCGTGTGGAACAGGTACGCTACCTGGGTAGCCTGTTAACCAACTGGGACATACCGATTGTAAAGCCAGTAGGCGGCCATGCCATCTTCCTTGATGCTAGAGGCTTCTATCCTCACGTCTCTCAGGACCAGTTCCCCGC
>SOKS01000210.1 GCA_004375725.1 Dehalococcoidia bacterium
AGGGATAATGATATATTGTTCCTTTATACATAATTACATTTAATAAGATGGAGGTGGCGCCAGTAAAGATAGGATACATCAATAAAAAAGTCGTAATCTAAAAAAATCTCGAAAAAAGAAGAGGTGAAAACATGCAGAAACTAAAACTGATTCTACCAATCGTAATATCATTAGCAGTAGTCCTCGCCCTGGTAATTGGCGGATGTGCGCCTAAAGCTGGGGAAGCCATACCACTCAAAATAGGTCAGCTTAACAGCTTCACCGGTGACCTCTCTGACTTTGGCGGCGCGCACCGCAACGCAGGGCAGTTAGCCGCGGATCACATTAACCTGGCAGGCGGTGTACAGGGCATTCCTATTGAGCTTGTTGCCAGAGACACGGCTACCAATCCGGTACAGGGAGTCGATTCGGCGAGAGCGCTGGTTGATATAGACAGGGTAGCCGCCGTTGTTGGTGCCCTTTCCAGCGGAGTGAGCATCGCCGTTGCCGAATCGGTAACCGGCCCGAATCAAATACTGCAGATTTCGGCCGCATCCACTTCACCCGCTATTACGGTACTGGCGGACGGCGACTTTCTCTTCCGCACCACCGTTTCCGATGCAATCCAGGGTGTCATCATGGGGCGCCTTGCCAAAGAGCTGGGATATGACACAGCCTCTGCACTGTATATAAATAATGCTTACGGCCAGGGGCTCGCTGAAGCATTCAAGGCAGCATTTGAGGCAGCGGGTGGAAAGATCCTGGCGCTGGTGCCGCACGAGGGCGTGCAACCCACCTACGCATCGGAACTGAGCAAAGCAACAGAAGGTAACCCCGATGTTCTGGCAGCCATCAGCTATCCGGAAAGTGCCCAAATCTACCTGCGCGAAGCGCTTGAAGGTGGTTACATAGACACTTTCATATTATGTGATGGCACCAAGTCCCCGGATATGAACGAAGCCGTAGGTGTGGACAAACTGGAAGGTACGCATGGTACGGCCCCTGGCTCAGCCCTGACCGATGCCCGCCGAGTCTTCGAAACCAACTTTGAATCAGCCTTCGCTGTTGTGCCGCCACTACCCTATATGGACACAACCTACGATGCCGTGGTGCTGATTGCGCTGGCCGCTGAAAAAGCCGGCACTACCACCGACAGTGCGGCAATCCGTGATGCCCTTCGCGATGTGGCGAACCCGCCAGGTGAAGTCGTGGGACCAGGTGTCGAGGGAATCTGGAAAGCACTGGAATTAATCAGGGCTGGTAAGGACATCAACTACGAGGGCGCAGGTGGCTCGCAGGACTTTAACGAGAAGGGAGACGTAATCTCCACCATTGAGATCTGGAAAATCACGGGCGGAGAAATCGTTTCTACAGGAAGATACGAGCTCCCGTAATCTCGCACAGAAATAGTCAGAAGCAGTCCGGGGGGTGTCTCTTCTCCTATGTCTCCGTGGAGGCATCCCCTGGTCGCGTTTCAGACAGTCGCGATACTACGCGCTCCTCACTCAGCACGCCTCCCGGCCTCAATAGAATCACGGCCAGGATTAGCAGACCAGTCATAACGTAGCGCAAATTGGGGTCAGATAGGAAACCGGGCAGGAATTGCGTTCCTGTCCAGATACCCCAGACCACGAAAGCGCCCAGTATCGCTCCTTTATTATTGCCGCTGCCCCCAACCATAAGCATTGCCCATATAATAAAAGTAGCCAACAGCGGATCAAAAGTTATCGGGTCAACAAACCTCACGTTATGGGCATACAAAGCACCACCTATACCCATAATACCCGCGCCGAAGATAAACGACTGTAGTTTGAAATTAAAGACATTCTTGCCGCTTGCCTGAGTCGTCAATTCATCCTCTCTTATCGCCTTCAGTACCCTGCCCCATGGTGATTTAATAGCCCTATCTACCGCAATATATAAGATAAACAGTATTGTCACAACCGCCGCCAGATACAGATAATCGTAGTGCTGAGGAGAAACAAGGTCACCCAGGAATTTGGGGATGCGATACAAACCTTTAGAGCCGTTGGCCAGCCATCTCTCGTTTAAGAAGATAATCCGGATGCTCTCAGCAATGCCGAGGGTAGCTATAGCCAGATAATCCTCCCTGAGCCGCAGAGTTAGAAACCCGATGAACAGAGCCACAACTCCGCAGACTAACGCTGCTGCCATTAAGGCTATGAAAAACCAGAGATCTATTCCCAGGTTCCAAAAACCCAGGCGCGCGGGTAAATCACCCCCGAAAACGTAATCTTCAAACATCAGTGGATCAGGTGACGCAGTGGTAAGCAATGCGGAGGTATAGGCTCCGAGGGCAAAGAAACCGGCAATACCGATATTGAATAAGCCGGTATATCCCCAGTGCACGTTGAGCCCCAGGCAAAAAATGGCATAGATTACCGCCATTATGGCAAATCCGGTGAGATAACCTATTATGCCGGATAAATCCATCAGTCTTTCACCCCGAAAATTCCCTTGGGACGAATCAGGAGAGCCGCTATCATGATGACGAACGCTATTACGATCTTGTAAGCAGGATTAAGCCATTGCGTTGAAACTTCGGCGGCAACCCCAATGATGAGAGCGCCAACAAGCGCTCCGTAAAGATTACCAATACCCCCCAGGATAACCGACGCAAATAGCAGGATGAGCAAACGCCATCCCATAATAGGGAGCAGCTGTGCCTGAAATATAGCCAGGAAGACTCCGGCAGTAGCCGCCAGGCCGGCACTCAATGCCCACGTCCACTTGATGATGTTCTCGGTATTGATGCCGCTAACCCTGGCCAGGTCCATGTTATCTGACGTAGCCCTCATCGCTTTCCCGATTCTAGTACGTGTCAGGAATAAGTAGAGAACGACTACTAAAACGATGGTCATTGCCCCGATAAAGAGATTATCCGGTGGGATACGAATTCCCATAGACAGTTGATAAAATTCTTTCGACAGGCGAGGATACTGGTAAGTATCCCCACCCCAAATTACCTGTACTGCGCCTCGCAGGGCGATGGCCAGGCCCAGAGACGTCATAGCCAGGAGCACTTTGCTAACTCCCCTGCGCCTGAGACGGCGGTATATCGTGACGTCCAGACCGATAGCGATAGCCGCCATGGCCAGAATGGCGAGCGGTAAAGCGATGAAAACGGGGTATCCGAAAGTGAACGGTCCTAGCCCGGCACCTTCCAGTCCTAGTCTAGGAAGAAGCGTCCCCAGCAGGAATAGCGCAATGTAAGCTCCCAGAGTCATGAAGTCTCCCTGTGCCAGATGCGCGAAATTGAGAATCCCGTATATGAGAGACAAACTAATTGCGCCGAGAGCGATTATCGCACCGAGAAACAGCCCGTTGACCATTAATTCCAGCTTTATTATAGAAAAGAAACCGAGGATGAGCAGGATGAGAAAGCCCGCTACTACGGAGTAACTGGCGTTCCACTTTGGTATTAATCGCTGCGTTCGTGGGCTTGTAGTCGTCATATGTCTAGCCTCCGAGATACAGACGCGCAACGTCAGGATTATTGAGAAGGTTCTCGCCCCGGTCCTCCAGTTGGTTCCGCCCCGATGCCAGAACATATCCCCAGCTTGATAGCTTCAGAGCCTCTCTGGCGTTCTGTTCAACGAGCAGGATAGCCACACCGGAACGATTGATGCCCAGAATCTTTTCAAAGACAGAGCCGACCATGCTCGGTGCAAGACCGGCAGATGGCTCATCCAGAAGTAGTAAAGCAGGGTCCAGCATAAGTGCTCTAGCCAGGGCCAGCATCTGCCTCTGGCCTCCGGACAGAGTCCCGGCTCTGTCTTTTCTTCTCCCTGCCAGGTCAGGGAAGAGAAGATACATCTCTTCCAGACGCTGGCGGAAGTCATCGGTTCGAATGAAAGCACCCATCTCCAGGTTTTCGTTGATGGAAAGAGAAGGGAAGATATTGCTGGACTGGGGAACATAGCAAAGTCCTCTGCGCACGACCGTTTCAGGGGCAAGTCCGGTAATGTCTTTCCCCTGAAAGAGAACCTGTCCTTTCTTGGGTTTTATCAGACCAAAGATAGCCTTTAGCAGCGTCGATTTTCCAGAGCCATTCGGGCCGATGATGGTAACAACATGACCCTCTTCAATCGCAATGGATACACCGTGAAGTATCTCTGTTTCGCCGTAGCCAGCTACGATATTAGATACCTTCAGCAGACTCATTACCGGAACCCCCCAGATAGGCCTCTATTACGCGCTGGTCACGCTGTACTTCATGAGGTGAGCCTACCATGATGTTTTCACCATTGCACATCACAATGATGGGGTCACAGAGACTCATCACCAGGTCCATATCGTGCTCGATGAGCAAGAATGTAAGCCCTCGTTCATAACACGACCGACGAATGTCATCGGCCAACTGCTTCATCAGGGTGGGATTCACTCCTGCCCCAGGCTCATCCAGTAACACCAGTTGAGGTTCAGCCATCAAGGTTCGAGCCAGTTCAAGGAGTTTCTTCTGACCGGAAGACAGGTTTCCAGCATATTCGTTTTTCAGGTGTACCAGACTGACAAATCGCAAGACTTCCAGGGCCCGCTCCTCGATACTTTTTTCCTGACGTTTAACGCGCCAGGGTAGCAACCAGGAACTCCACAATTGTTCCCCTAGCTGGTCAGCAGGTACCAGCATAAGGTTTTCCAGTACGGTCATGCGCTTTAGCTCCCTGGGAATCTGGAAGGTTCTGACTATACCCTGACGAAATATTTCGTGAGGAGGAAGACTATCAATACGCTTATCACCAGATAAAATCTGACCGCTGCCGCACTTCAGGAAACCGGTGATTAAATTAAAAAGGGTAGTTTTCCCAGCACCGTTGGGACCTATGAGACCGGTAATAGTCCCTCTTTGTACCTTGAAGGAGCAGCGGTTAACGGCACGAATGCCACCGAAATCTTTTACCACGTCTCTTATTTCAAGAATTGGCGTCTCCGAGTTTTTCATGGTCTTTTATTTACTATTCATTATTTATGATTTCATTCAATTATGGCACAAGCTACATTGTACCACAAAGCTATAAGTCCAATTTCGGAATGACTGCCATGCCGGTGGTAACAGCATAACTGATGATTTCAGTGACTTGACAGCCAGCTTACAATGACCTTAACATAGCTACGATAATTGAAATATTATAGCCACAAGGAAGCTGAGGAACCTGGGAAATGAATGCTGACGCATACGAAAGACTGGCCAAAGCTCTGGACCTCCTTCCCGGAGGCTACCCGCCAACCAAATCACATGTTGAGTTGCTAATTCTCAGCAAGATATTCTCTCAAGAAGAGGCCCTGCTAGCCAGCCATTTGACTGGAACCAGCGAAGCAGTTGATGCCATAGCCAATCGATTGAGTCTACCCGTGGCAGAAATTGCCGGAAAACTCGGCGCCATGCAGGCTAAGGGCATCATATGGGGTTACGAGAGAGATGGGGTACACAAGTTTCGGTTGGCGCCTTTTATCGTGGGAATATATGAATCACAATGGGAAGTCATGGACCATGAGTTCAGTCACCTTGTTGAACAATATTGGAACGAAGGAGGTATGGAGGGGATAATGCGTTATGAGCCCGCGCTACACCGGGTTGTCCCGGCACAACAGGCTCTTAAAAAGGAGTTTATCCTCCCTTACGATGACATTAAACAATTAATATTGCAGGCCAGGTCATTCGAATTACGCGATTGCATTTGTCGAAAACAAATGGACCTGGTGGACAACCGGAGATGTGACTTTCCAGTAAGGGTTTGCCTGAACTTTTCCGTAAAAGAAAGCCCTGCCGGGCGGAACAGTATAACCCAGGAAGAAGCGATCAAGGTACTGGACCAAACTGAAGAAGTAGGTTTGGTTCACACTGTAAGCAACGTGGCCACCGGTGTTCATTACGTGTGCAACTGTTGCGGGTGCTGTTGTGCTATTTTAAGGGGAATCACACAGTTTGGCATTGAACACTCTGTTGCCAGAGCCAATTACTATGCCGTTATTGATACTGAGGAATGCAACGGTTGTGGCACATGCGAGGAACGCTGCCAGGTAGGGGCCTGCTCGGTGGCGGACGGTATTGCGACCATCGACCTGACAAAGTGCCTTGGCTGCGGCCTTTGTGTCACCGGTTGCCCAACTGAAGCAGCGAAGCTAAAGCTGAAGCCTGATGCCGAGATAATAACGCCTCCAGGGAATTACAAGGTCTGGGAGCAGGAACGGCTTCATAACCGTGGACTGATATAATAAATGGCTCATAATGGGTTAGCAACCAGCTCTCGATCTGGTTTTTAAGGAGTCAGCCTCACCAGCCGAGGATTGCAGTAACCATCCCGATATGATATTTTATAGAAAGCCCTTAATCGAGAATGTCAAGGAGGACTAACATGCCTGACCACCTGAAGACAATGGCCGAAGCGGTAAAAAATGGCGACGAGAAACTGACCGTACAGACTGTTGATGAGGCGTTAAGCGCCGGGGTTGCGCCCGAGGAGATACTGGGCAGTGGACTGGTGCCCGGCATCCGGGCACTGGGGCAGCTATTCAAAGACGGACAGGCCTACCTGCCGGAAATCCTTATTGCTGCCCGCGCCATGAGGAGTGGAACAGAGAAGTTGCGCCCGCACCTCGCCGATGCCAGCATCCAGAAGAAAGGGACTGTGGTCGTCGGGACTGTTGAGGGTGATATGCACGACATCGGCAAGAACCTGGTCAAGATGATGCTGGAGAGCAATGGCTACGACGTGCATGACCTGGGCGTGGACGTTTCGGCAGACGCTTTTGCGGCGGAAGCCAAGTCAGCAAACGCCGATATCGTGGCGACTTCAGCCCTGCTCACCACTACCATGACCATCATACCCGCTATTTCCAAGGCCCTGGAGACGGCCGGTGTCAGAAGCAAGGTAAAGATGATGATAGGTGGTGCGCCCATCACCCGCCAGTTTGCTGACGAGATAGGCGTTGAGGGCTATGCCGACGACTGTGCCTCGGCCGTGGACGAGGCTGACCGCCTGATGAAGCTGGCCGCGTAATTACCTTTACTCCAGGATGCCGCACTGTTTTTTCCGAAGGGAGGTCGCTAATGAACGCACGGGAACGTTTTCCAGCGATTATGAACTTTGAGGAGCCGGACCGGAACTTCGTCTGGGAGTTTGGTTACTGGGGCGGCACGGTCCGGCGCTGGTACCGCGAGGGGTTACCCGAGGTACACGGTTTAAGCGACCAGGCTTATGAAGGCACCGGCGTTTTTGCCGAATCAGCCGGCGTGCCCCTGAACCGTCTCACTGCCCTTGATATCCATGAGTATTTCAAGATGGACCCGTATGTGGAGCGCGTCCCGCTGAATATCGGCGCCTACCCGCCCTTTGAGTCGAAAATCATCGAGGACCACGGGAACTGGTACATCTGGCAGGAATGGGATGGCTGCCTGCGCAAGGAACTCAAAAACCGCTCCAGCCTGCCCACCATCATCGGCGGGCCGGTAAAAGACCGTGAAAGCTGGGAGCGCCACAAGGCGGAACGGCTGCGCCCCAGCCTGGAAGGCAGGCTACCGGACAACTGGCCACAGCTCGTTGAGGAGTACAAGAAACGCGATTATCCCCTGGGACTGGGCCAGACACACGGCTTCTTTGGCACACCTCGCTATCTCATGGGCGTCGAGGAACTGCTGACCAAGTACTATGACGACCCCGAGATGATGAAGGATATCAATAACCACCTGGCCGACTTCTGGATTGCCCTCTTCGATGGCGTGCTCAGAGAAGTCGAGGTGGATACGGTCTTCATCTGGGAGGACATGTGTTACAAAGGCGGACCGCTAATCTCCCCGGAAATGTTCCGCGAGTTCATCCTGCCCGGCTATAAAAAGCTGACCAGCTTCCTGAGAGACCATGGCGTAACCCTGGTACAGGTAGACTGTGATGGTGATGTCTGGAAGCTGATTCCGCTCTGGATAGAAGGCGGCGTCACCGTTATCTATCCCTTTGAGGTCGCTGCCGGCATGGATGTCGTCGAGGTGCGCAAGGCATTTCCCAACCTTGGTATGGTCGGCGGCATTGACAAGCGGGCGCTGGTTGAAGGCAAGGAAGCAATCGACCGTGAGCTGGAACGCAGGGTGCCTTTTATGCTCGAACACGGCGGATTCATCCCCACCATCGACCACATGGTATCGCGGGACGTGAGCTTTGAGAACTTCAAATACTACCGGGAAAAGCTCAACCAGATGCTTAAAAAACACAGTAAGACCTGGGATAGAGACTGAGCCGGCATACACCTTACTGAGGATTTATACCTCTATTCCTTACTCAATTTCACGCCTGCAGACTTGCCATTTACCCTTTGACGTGTTAACATTATCTCTGCTGGGACGTAGCCATTAATCTATGTCCCATTGTGCCGAAGTGGCGGAATGGCAGACGCGCTACGTTCAGGGCGTAGTGTCCGCAAGGGCGTGAGAGTTCAAATCTCTCCTTCGGCACCATACAGAACCGGCGCTTGTAGCTCAGATGGATAGAGCGCAGCCCTGCGGAGGCTGAGGCCGTGGGTTCGAGCCCCGCCAAGCGCGCCATACGGGCGGTTAGCTCAGC
>SOKS01000157.1 GCA_004375725.1 Dehalococcoidia bacterium
CGTCTCTTCCCGGCCAATCGGCCTACAGTAACCTTTGACGATGTGGCCGGCGTGGAAGAAGCCAAGCAGGAACTGCTGGAAGTGGTGGAATTCCTTAAATCGAGGGAAAAGTTCCAGGCGCTGGGCGCACGCATCCCGAAAGGGGTGCTGCTCGTCGGGCCGCCGGGCACGGGTAAAACGCTGATGGCAAGAGCGGTAGCCGGTGAAGCTGATGTGCCGTTCTTCTCGATCAGTGGCAGTGAATTCGTGGAAATGTTTGTTGGCGTCGGCGCCTCAAGAGTGCGCGACCTTTTTGACCAGGCGAAGCGCAATGCTCCCTGTATCATCTTCATTGATGAGATTGATGCGGTGGGCCGCCACCGCGGTTCCGGTATGGGCGGCAGCCATGACGAGAGAGAGCAGACCCTCAATCAAATCCTGGTGGAGATGGACGGCTTTGATACCAGTACCAGCGTGATTGTTCTGGCCGCCTCCAACCGACCGGACATCCTTGACCCGGCATTGCTGAGGCCCGGTCGTTTTGACCGCAGGGTAATTCTGGACCGTCCAGATATTAGTGGTCGGGTCGCCATTCTCAAGGTTCATGCCGAGGGTAAGCCGCTGGATAAAGACGTTGACCTGGAAGTTCTGGCCAAGGGTACGGTGGGCCTGAGCGGTGCCGACCTGGCCAACCTGGTCAATGAGGCGGCTATTCTGGCGGCCAGGCGCAATAAGGACGCCATTGGCATGTCTGAATTTGAAGAATCAGTGGACCGGGTTATCGCCGGGCCGGAGAGGAAGAGCCGCAAGATAAGCCCGAAGGAGAAAGAGATCACCGCCTATCATGAAGCCGGGCACGCCCTGGTGGCCAAGATGCTGCCCAATGCCGACCCGGTGCACAAGATTTCCATTGTGGCGCGGGGCATATCGCTCGGTCATACTCGCCAGCTGCCCATTGAGGATAGATATCTAGTGACAAGAGCCCAGATAAAAGATAGAATAGCTACTCTTCTTGGTGGGCGTACTGCTGAAGAGGTAATTTTTAATGAGGTTACAACTGGTGCTGCAGAGGACATCGAGCAGGCTACCAAGATCGCCCGGGCGATGGTCACTAGCTTCGGCATGAGTGATAAGCTGGGGCCACGTACTTTTGGACGCAAAGAGGAGATGATCTTCCTCGGTCGTGAGATTTCAGAGCAGAGGGATTACAGCGATAAGATAGCCGAGCTCATTGATGAAGAGGTCCATAGCCTTATCGAGGAAGCCCAGAAGACCGCACAGGACATCCTGACCAAGTACAAGGACCGGTTAGTGTTGATTACGGAACAGCTTATGGATAAGGAGACGCTGGAAGGGGAGGCTCTGGCGGCTGTTCTGGGTGGGACGGCGCCAAAACCAGCGAAAAAGAATAAAGTGGAACTTAAGCCGGTTCCGGTCGAGCCGGTTGGTGAAGCTGAGCGGGCGCCCAAACCTGATAAGCCTGCCATGGTACCCCGCCTTGTCCCGAAACAAACACCAGCGGCTCCTGATTAAAACACGTGGAAAAACCGATTAAGAGGGGGCTACGTCCCCTCTTTTTTTATAATGCTATATCCTTTTAAGCTATAATTCGCATTGGACCAAGAAATAAATATTTAATTGCCCGAGAGTGAATATGATTGCCATCACAGACCAGCCGATATCACCGGAATCCGTGGTAAATGAGGTCAAAGCAAGCAGCAGTGGATGCGTCGTTACCTATGTGGGTCTGATTCGTGACCATTCCCGCGGTAAGCGGGTTCGGTCCGTGGCCTATGAGGATGTCTCCGGGAAAGCGGAGAAAAGACTGCGTGAAATCGCTGACGAAATCAAGCGAAAGTGGCCGGTTGATAACGTTGCCATTTACCACCGGGTCGGCAGGTTAAATGTCGGTGATATCAATTTGGTCGTTGCCGTAGCGGCAGCACACCGTACCGAGGGGTTTGCTGCCTGTCAGTATGCCATTGACCAGTTCAAGCAGGAAATGCCAACAAGTAAGAAAGAAACCTATCTGGATGGCAGCGTATGGGTTGAGGAGTGAACGCAACTGGCCCTTATCTTTTACGGGCCACGACGTACTCGGCCAGTTGCAGCAAGGCATCGCGGCTGCTATTAGCGGGGAGCTGGTTGATATTCTGGCAGGCCTGGGCGCAGTATTCTGAAGCCACGGTGTAGCACTCGTCCACTATCGGTGAATTTCGAATCATCTCTATCGCCTGTTTGATGTTATCCTGGTCGTTTCTGTTATCGAAGAGCCGTTTCACCGGGTTATCTTCCGGGCAGCGTTCCAGCAGCAGCATTGCCGGCAGGGTAAGGGTTCCCTGGGCTAAATCCGAGCCCACCGGTTTGCCCAGTTCTTCCTCGGTGCCGATGAAATCCAGGATATCGTCCACAACCTGAAAGGCGATACCCAGGGAATGCCCGTAGTCTCTGAGTATTTTGACTGATTTCTCCGGTGCTCCACTCAGGATAGCTCCTGACTCGGTAGCCAGGGAGAAGAGGGAAGCGGTTTTACCGAATATCTTCTTAAAGTACTGTTCCCGTGTTTGTTGCAGGTTGTAGGCGCTGAAGAACTGGTTCAGTTCACCGCTGGAGATGGTGGCCAGGGTCTGGGAGAAAAGCTTGATGACTCTCGGGTTCTGCGTGTCCGAGACAAATTCGCCGGCTTTGGCGAAAAGGTAATCACCAAGGAGTATCGCCGGTTCCTCTCCCCAGAGCTTGAAAATGGTAGCCCGGCCGCGCCGTGCCATTGACTTGTCAATGGCGTCATCATGAATGAGGGTGGCGGTGTGCATGAGTTCAACGGACACGGCCATGGGCAGAAGATATTCCAAGTTATACTGGTAGAACTTGCCTGACAGCAGCGTCAGGGCTGGCCTGATACCTTTCCCGCCGCTACCTATCACGTAGTCCAGTTGCTCGGAAAGCCAGGGGAAATCAACTTTGATGATCGACCGGAGGGATTCCTTTACCTGCGAGAGGTCGTCCTGTATGGACCGGTATGTTCCGTTGAGCTCCACAAGTCTCCTTTCTCATCTATAACGGTGGTTGGCCGAGTTTCTTGGCTTCTTCCTCTACCAGACTGTCGTCAAGTTTGGAGAATAATGGTTGGGGAGGAAGCAATTTTTGTCCCGGTGGCAATTCCTGCCAGTTCCAGCCGTAATCTTCAATTCTTCCCGTAAAACCCAGGTATTCGTGAAGCCTCTGTGAACTGAAGGGCAGGAAGGGATAGAGCATCGTTTTCAGGTTGGCAATCACGTTTAAAGCTACGTAAAGCGATGTCGCGGCTGCCTGACGGTCCTCCTTGATTTTTTTCCAGGGAGATTTATCATCCAGATAACGGTTGGCCTCCTGTGCCAGTGCCATTACCGCTCTGATGGCTTCGCGGAAGTGGCAGCCATAGAGCCGTCCGTCTACCGTTTCCAGAGTATTCTTGGCTCCAGTGAGAATCTGGCTATCCTGGGCATCAAACTCGCCGGGTTCCGGCACGCTGCCCTCGAAGTTACGGTAAACAAAGGTAAGCACTCTATGTACCAGGTTGCCGTACGTGGCCACCAACTCGTCGTTGTTGCGGCGCACAAACTCACGCCAGGAGAAATCGGTATCAGAGGTCTCCGGCATATTGATGGACAGGAGGTAACGCAGGGGGTCGGGGTCATAGCGGTCGAGGTAGTCAAGCAGCCAGACCGCCCAGTTCTGGCTGGTGGAGAGCTTTCTGCCTTCAATGGTCAGGAACTCATTTGCCGGGACGTCATAAGGAAGGTTCAGGTTGTCCCCGTAACCCATCAGCATTGCTGGCCAGATGAGGGTATGGAAGGGGATGTTGTCCTTGCCGATGAAATAGTAGCTCTTGGTCTCACTGTTCTGCCAGAAATCGCGCCATTTTTCTTCATTGCCGCTTATAGTAGCCCATTCTTTGGCGGCAGATAAGTAGCCGATGACGGCCTCAAACCAGACATATATCCGTTTATCTTCAAAGCCTTCCAAAGGTACCGCCACCCCCCAGTCTATATCACGGGTGATGGCCCGGTCTTTCAGCCCTTCCTCGAGGTAACGCGTACTGAAATTGAGCACGTTTGGTCGCCAGTGCGTCTTGGTTTTCACCCACTGCAAGAGGTCAGCATTGAAGGCGGAGAGCTTCAGGAAGAAATGCTCGGTATCCCGGAAAACGGGCGTGGTGCCGCAGATGCGACATTGCGGGTCGATGAGTTCGGCAGGGTTCAGTGGTTTACCGCATGCTTCGCACTGGTCACCGCGTGCGCCGGGAGAGTTGCAGAACGGACACGTTCCCTCAATGTAGCGGTCAGCGAGGAAACGCTGGCAACTGGGACAGTATGGCTGCGATAGGGTATTCTTGTAAATATAACCGCGTTCCAGCAGGGTGAGAAAGATATCCTGGGTAACCCGGGCGTGGTTTTCCGTGCCGGTGGTGGTGAAGAGGTCAAACGATATGCCGAACCTCTGCCAGGACTCAAGGAACTGCCGGTGGTACCGGGCGGCGATTTCACCCGGCTTTTTACTTTCCTGTTCAGCCTTGATGGTGATGGGTGTGCCGTGCTGGTCCGAGCCTGAAACCATCAGTACCTCATTGCCTTTGGTGCGGTGATAGCGGGCAAAAATATCGGGCGGCAGATAGGCGCCGGCAATCTGCCCCAGATGAAGTGAACCATTCGCGTATGGCCAGGCAACGGCAATGAAGATTTTCTCGCTCATCAGGCGACCTCAATCATGTTCTGGAATTCCGGATTCAAGGAAAGTCAGTATTTGTTCCCCTTTTTCCGTTTTATACTGGGCGTAACCCTTTTTCAGGCAGCAATCAACGCAGTACCGTCTCGTCTCCCCTTCCTCGTCTTCGATTCCGTCCTTTTCATCGACGGCAAGGTACCGCTCGGGGTAGAGGATACTGCGCTGACACTCATCGCACTTTACTTCTCCCTGTGAAATGCACCCTCGACGCATGGTTCAACTCCTCTCCAGACTGTGACATGGATTCTGGTTTTCATCCGCGACCTTGTTCATTTTAAGCCAGGTCCGGTATAACTCACGGCGGGAAAGGCCGGTCTCCCCGGCTACTCTGGCGATAGCTTCCTTTGCTTTGACACCACTTTGATACATATCACGCAGCCGTTCCTCAATAATTTTATTCGATTTCTGGGGTTTTTCTTCTCTTTTACCTTCAATAACCAGGGTGAGTTCGCCTCTGGGCTCGGTGAAGCGGTCGATAGCCTGACTTATGGTCCCCCGAAAAACTTCTTCATGAAGTTTGGTGAGCTCGCGGCAGACCGCGAGCTGCCTGTCGCCAAGGACCAGTCGCAAATCATTGAGTGCCTGCTGCAGCCGGTGCGGCGCTTCCAGGATGACCAGGGTTCCCGTTTCCTGAGCTACTGATTTCAATGCCTGCTTTCGAGCACTGGCTCTGCGGGGAAGGAAACCGAGGTAGAGAAAACGGTCGGTGGGAAGGCCGGAGACCACCAGTGCCGTGATGACCGCTGACGGGCCCGGTATCGGGATAACCGGAATACCGGTTCGGCTCGCCGCTCCGATAAGTTCATAGCCAGGGTCGGATACTCCCGGCATTCCAGCCTCGGAAACCAGAGCTACATCCCCTTCCTTCAAGCAATTTAAAATGTAATCAAGTTTGGCCTTTTCATTATGCTCGTGGTAACTGGTCATTGGCGTCTGAATATGGTAGGCGTTCAGCAGCCGTTTTGTTTTACGCGTATCCTCGGCGGCAATCAGCTTGACTTCACGCAGAACGCGGAGGGCACGCAGAGAGATATCTTCCAGATTGCCGATAGGAGTTGCCACCACGTATAAATTAGGCATGAATGCTAAATTTCCCTAACGTAATGTATTATAACCTACGCTTCATTGCCTGTCTAGCTTGGCGGTGGTGGGCGAAATTTCTTGACTTGCCATCTGGCTTTTGTTATATTCTATATTTAAATGGTGCCAAAAAAGATGGAGTCCCCCCAGTACAAACAACTGCGACGTGCCTATAGCTTTGATGAAGTGGCTATCGTCCCCGGAGACATCACGGTCAACCCTGACCAGACCAACATCGACTTAACCATCGAGAATTATACGTTCTCTCTGCCCATTATCGCTTCGGCTATGGATGCGGTAACCGATGTGAATTTCGCCGTGCTGGTGAGCAAAATGGGTGGCCTTGCCGTTCTCCACCTCGAAGGGGTGCAGACGCGATACGAGAACCCCGGCGAGGTCCTGACCAGAATCGCGCAGGCATCGCAGTCCGAGGTAACCGGGCTGATGCAGGAAATTTATGCTAGCCCCATCAAGGATAACCTCATCGGTGAACGGATTCAGGAAATTAAAAAGCAGGGCGGGACCTGTGCTGTTTCGGTAACGCCGGCCAATACCAAGCGCTTTGTCCCGATTTTGGCTGAGGCCGGGGCGGATATACTGTTTGTGCAGTCCACCGTGACCACGGCACGCCATACTTCGAAAAGTTACCGTGGTCTTATCTTCTCCGAGCTGCGGGACATGGTCTCCATGCCGGTGGCGGTGGGCAACTGCGTCAGCTACAGTGCCTGTCTGGAGATAATGCGGACCGGTATCTCAGCGGTATTAGTCGGTGTTGGGCCGGGTGCTGCCTGCACCACCAGGGAAGTCCTCGGCGTTGGTGTCCCTCAGGTAACGGCGACAATCGACTGCGCCGCCGCCAGGGACCAGTATTGCCGCGAGACGGGTCGGTACGTACCCATAATCACCGATGGTGGATTCCGCAGGGGTGGCGATGTCTGCAAAGCATTGGCTGCCGGTGCCGATGCTGTGATGCTGGGTTCCATTTTTGCCCAGTCGAAAGAAGCACCGGGACTGGGCTATCACTGGGGTATGGCTCATCCTCACCCGGCACTGCCCCGGGGAACCCGGATCAAAGTTGGCACCACCGGCACGCTGGAACATATCCTTTTCGGTCCAGCATCCGTAACCGATGGCAGTCAGAATATCGTCGGGGCTATCCGCACCGCGATGGGTGTCTGTGGGGCAACTACCATCCGGGAAATGCATCAGGCAGAGATGGTGATTGCGCCGGCGATTACCACGGAAGGGAAATCCTGGCAGAAGGCTCAGTCCGGCTCCTGAGACTGTGCTGAGGGAAGGATTATTCTTCCTCTTCCTCCTCTTCTTCCTCCGCATCGTTTATGGCAGTGCTCGTTTCTTCACCGATGTGCGGCAATAAGGCGGCTACTTTTTTGCGAGGTCGAGCGGCGAAGTCCGGCTTGTTGATTATCTGACGCAGTACCTTCAACCTTTTCGCCTGTTGCGCCGTTTTCACCGGTATAACCACCCCATCCACGCCTGTTTTCCACAGGGCTTTGAGTTCATCTTCGTTAACCGCTGTCGGCACCGTCAGGAGCAGGGGTTTGGACAAAAGGTCGGCAAAGCGCTGGCAGAGCATGAGCTGGTGCCAGGTAATGGCGGAGCTTTCTCCTTTGTCATCAGCCAGCAGCACGGCATCTACCGGTAGTTCGTTTATCGTTCTGATCAGACTCTCACTCAGTGACGACTCTACGAGCAATATTTTGCCCGTCTTCTCGATGCCTGAAAGGCCGAACTCTGCATCCAGAGGCAGGATGACAAAGTCGGCACCAGCCTCGATAGAGACCTTTATCTGCTGACGATTTTTTCCTTCCGGCCACAGCCCCCAGACCATGTCGGGCAGTGACCGGGCAATATCCGTGGCGGCATCCTTCCCGGTGCCGGTTTGAGCAATGATGGCAGCGTCGGCGCTGGAAACGTAATCAACCAGTGGCGCAGTATTACTTGCCGGCTCGACCCGGGCAATAAGCGCCATTTTAGGCTTTGCCGGGGACGGCTTGGTGGCTCTGAATCCCAATGGCAGGGAAACCGTTTCCGCGGTCTGGAGCAGTTTATCGATCAGCTTGCTCATGCCACCTCCCGGTACCAGCGTGTAAGTGTCTTACCGACCGGCTGACTCTGGATTAGTATAGCACAATGCTGGCTACCTTAAGAAATCGCCGATATTGTCCCCATAATTTTAACAGAGTTTCAACGTCTCTTTTATGGGGAATTAATCGCGCGGCTTTAAGATGGAAGTAGTGACTAGAAATAAATGTAAGGAGGGCGGTAGTAAGATGATGAAAACGGTAATCAGGCTTAAGGATGACGCGGTGATGGTCTTCGATGACCGGGGGGAGCAGATGACTGCCTATCAGGGTCAGTATGACCAGGTCAGGGAAAAGGTACTTGAAGAGGCGTCTTTGGGCGCCGTGTTTGTCAACTGGTTCGGCAATAACGCTATCCCACAAACCGTAAGCAGAGAGGAATGGTAGTCAGTGAGGCATTATCAGCAAGTGCAAAATATGCTGACTACCGGAGAGGTTGCCCGCATGCTCAATGTCCATCCTGGTACGGTAAGACGCTGGCATAACCGAAAATTACTGAAGGGTTATCGTATTGGACCGCGAGCAGACCGCCGGTATCGACGGGAGGACATTGAGCTTTTCCTCAGAGAGAGATTTCCCTCGCCACTATCAGGAGGCGACTCCGAAT
>SOKS01000193.1 GCA_004375725.1 Dehalococcoidia bacterium
CGGAGACGGATATTAATGCCTAATCATGATTTTCACATTTAGTCTGGGTTATAATGGTAAAATAAATACAGCCAGATAATAATGCCGTGTTGTATTAATCATAATTTCAAATAAACAGGACGATTCCAATTGACGGCTCAGAAATCAGCAAAGATATCGGTTATCATCCCGGTGAAGAACATGGCCGGTAAGATCGAGCAGTGCCTGAAGGCAGTTTTTGCCCAGTCGCTCCCTCCGCACGAGGTGATCGTGGTTGACGGTCGCTCTGCGGATGGCACCGCGGAACGGGCGCAAAAATTCCCGGTGAAAGTTTTTTATCAGGACTACGGCGCTGCCGGGGCCGCCCGACAGATTGGAGTAGAGCACGCTGAAGGCGAATATCTCGCTTTCACCGATGGCGACTGTATCCCCGGCAAGGACTGGCTGAAAAATCTCGTGGGCGGTTTTGGTGAAGGCGTGGTCGGCGTTGGCGGCGGCATACAGAATATCGGCAAAGGGCTATGGACACGCTCAATTAACCTGGCCTTCGCTACCTTTTTGGGCAGCGGTCGTTCCGTGCAGGGTGGAGCTTCGTTTTCCGACCGCTTTGTGAAAAGCATCAGCGGCAGCAACAGCATGTACCGTAAGAGCGACCTTTTGCGGGCTGGTGGCTTTGACCCGGATCTTTCCGGTGCCGATGAGACGGAGTTGAATGCGAGGCTGCTGAAGTCTGGCCGGCTGCGTTACGTCAGGGACGCCGCTGTTCTTCACGACCACAGCCGGGGATTGAAGGAGTTTGCCAGAAATATGTATCGCTACGGTGGCTGGAGGAAGGAGTGCGGGGTGTGGGACTGGCCGGTGTTGCCACCACTGCTGGCGCCTCTGCTTCTGCTGACACTGCTCGCCAGCCACTGGATTCTGACGGCCATTATTGGCCTCTATCTGGTCGTAGTCGGACTGCACGGCCTGTATTTCACCATCAAAGAGAAAGATGCCAGATATCTGGTCACTATTCCAGTCGTCTTTATCCTCGAGCACCTCGGCTATACGGTCGGTTTCTGGAAAGAGGTATTTCGGCCGCGTAAAATGCCGAAGGCGGCGGGGGAACCGCCGAGATGAATGTCCTGATGCTTAACCCTCCCTTTAAAGGGAGATTCTCCAGAACGTCACGGAGCCCGGCGGTTACTCTGGGCGGGACGATATATTATCCTTTCTGGCTCGCCTATGCTACCGGAGTCCTTGAGCAAAGTGGCTTTCAGGTCAGCCTCATTGACGCTCCGGCACAGGGCCTTTCCGTGGCTGATGTCATTGAGCAGGTAAAAAATGAGCCCCCGCAGTTGATTGTGGTCGATACCAGCACACCGAGCATTTACAGCGACGTGAAAGTTGCGGAACAGTTCAAGGAGAGCTTTCCCTCATCATTCGTGACTCTGGTGGGCACGCATCCTTCAGCACTGCCGGAGGAGACGCTGAAGCTGAGTGAAAAGGTGGACGCTGTCGCCGTCGGCGAGTATGACTATACCATGCGCGACCTTGCTTCCTGTCTGGAGAAAAGGGAGGATTTGAGAACGGTAGACGGGCTTGTCTTCAGAGACGGCAAGCAGATAATTCGTAATAAGCCGCGAGTCCTCATTGAGAACGTGGATGCGCTTCCTTTTGTCAGCGAGGTCTACAAGCGGCACCTGAATATCCGCGACTATTATTTCGCGGCGGCCAACTATCCCATGGTCATGATAATTACCGGCCGGGGCTGTCCGTATAAATGTTTTTTCTGCGTCTATCCGCAGACATTTCACAGCCGGAAGTACCGCTCCCGCAGCGCTGCCAGCGTGGTTGATGAATTCCAGTGGATTGCGCAGAACATCCCTCAAGTGAGAGAAATCGGCATTGAGGATGATACGTTCACCATAGACCAGGAGAGAGTAAAGGAGATATGCCGGCAGATACTTGAGCGGGGGATAAAGATAAAATGGTACTGCAACGTGCGGGTCAGCCTGGAGCTGGAGACGATGCGGTGGATGAAGAAAGCTGGCTGCCGACTGGTCACCGTCGGCTTTGAGAGCGCCGACCAGGAATCGCTGAACCGGATGCAGAAGGGAATAACCGTGGCGCAGATAAGGCAGTTTGTGCAAGATACCAGAAAAGCGGGACTGCTGGTTCACGGTTGCTTCATCATCGGCAATCCCGGAGAGACCACGGAGACGATGGATAAAAGCCTGGAGATGGCCCGGGAACTGAACTGCGATACCATGCAGTTTTTCCCGCTGCTGGTCTACCCGGGAACAGAGGCCTACCGGTGGGCGCAGGAAAACGGTTATCTTGTTTCCGAGAGCTTTGCCGACTGGGCAGATGATGCTGGCATGTACCGCAGCGTGCTCAATATTCCCGGACTTCCCGC
>SOKS01000066.1 GCA_004375725.1 Dehalococcoidia bacterium
AAATTGCCCGGCACGGTAAGCAGCAGCCGGGCGATAAGGTGGTCCTCATTGGCGGCCGGACGGGCCGGGACGGCATTCACGGCGTTACCTTCGCCTCGGAGCAGCTCACCGGGGCGTCAACGACCACTTCTTTCACCTCGGTTCAGATCGGTAATCCCATTGTGGAAAAGAAGATGATTGATATTCTCCTCCAGGCCCGTGACCGCGGTCTATATGCACGCATCACTGACTGCGGTGGCGGAGGCCTTTCCTCGGCGGTGGGGGAGATGGCAGCGGAGACCGGTGTCCGGGTTGACCTGGACAGGGTGCCCCTGAAGTACGCCGGGCTCACCTATGCCGAAATATGGATTTCCGAATCTCAGGAGAGGATGATTCTGGCCGTACCGCCCGCGAAAGTAAACGAGCTTTTAAAACTCTTTGCCAGTGAGGATGTGGAGGCGACCGTTATCGGTGAATTCACCGATGACCGCCGGCTACGACTTTTCTATGATGGGAAACCGGTCGGCGACTTAGAAATGGGATTTTTGCATGATGGTATCCCGCAGTTGCAAAGGGAGGCAGTCTGGGAACCAACCCGTCACCCCGAACCCGATTTCGCTGAGCCATTGCACTTGAATGAGCCGCTGCTGAAGATATTAAGTTCGTGGAATGTATGCAGCAAGGAATGGGTCATCCGCCAGTACGACCACGAGGTGCAGGGGGGCAGCGTCCTCAAACCGCTGGTGGGGAAGCATAATGACGGTCCCGGTGATGCGGCTATCATTCAACCCATACTGGGCTCGCCAAAAGGCGTCATCATTGCCAACGGCATTAACCCCGGCTATGCCGATATCGACCCTTACTGGATGGCTGCCTCGGCGATTGATGAAGCCCTGCGGCAAATTATTGCCGTGGGTGGCGACCTTAACCGGGTGGCGCTGCTGGACAACTTCTGCTGGGGCAGTGCCCGCCGACCCGAGATGCTGGGGGCACTTGTTCGCGCCGCGCAGGCCTGCTATGACATGTCCGTTGTTTATGGAACCCCCTTTATTTCGGGCAAGGACAGCCTGAACAATGAGTTCGAGTATGAAGGCAAAACCATATCTATCCCGCATACGCTGCTCATCTCGGCCATCGGTGTCATGGACGACGTGAGCCGGGCCATATCCATGGACTTCAAGCAGGCTGGTGACTTCATCTACATCGCGGGCAGCACCCGGTGTGAACTCGGCGGCTCGGCGTATCTGAAGAACCGGGGCTTGGTCGGCAACGGCGTCCCAAAACTTGACCCGCAGCAGAGCAGACACCTGATGGAAAACCTGAGCACCGCCACCAGAAGGGAGTTGGTCAGGGCCTGCCACGACTGCAGCGAGGGAGGCATCGGCGTGGCGGTGGCCGAAATGGCCTTTGCCGGCGGGCTGGGGGCGAGTATAAACCTGAAAGAGGTGCCGCTTGGCGAGTCCATAGACCGTGACGATTTCATCCTCTTTTCGGAATCGAACAGCCGGTTCATCGTCGAGGTGGCGCCTGATAAGAAAGACGCGTTTGAGAAAGAAATGGCAGGCATGCCCTTTGCCCTGATTGGCCGGGTAGTCAATGAGCCGGAGCTTGATGTTTATGGGCAGAAGGGAAATAGCGTTGTCTCCATATCTATAAATGAATTAAAGGAGGCCTGGCAGAAGCCGCTGAGGTGGTGACGGATGGTTAAAACAATCGTGCTGCGGGCGCCGGGAACAAACTGTGACGCGGAGACCGTCTTTGCCTTTGAGCAGGCCGGTTCAGCGGTAGATTTGGTTCACGTCAACCAGGTTATCAGGCATGAACGACGGCTGACTGACTACCAGATTCTGGTCATTCCCGGTGGCTTCACCTATGGCGATGATATCGCGGCCGGTAAAGTGCTGGCCAACGAGATGAAACTCAAGATGGGGGAGGACATCAGGCGCTTTTTTGAGGTCGGTGGGCTCGTTCTGGGCATCTGCAACGGTTTTCAGGTGTTGGTTAAAGCCGGTTTTCTGCCTGAGCCGCAAAATGGCCGCCAGCCGCGGATAACACTGGCGGCCAATGATTCGGGCAAATTCGAGTGCCGGTGGGTTCGCCTGGCGGTAAATAAAAAAAGCTCCTGCGTTTTCACGAAAGATATGGACGGCATGTACGTTCCGGTGGCGCACGGCGAGGGTAAGTTTGTCGCCGAGCCGGATATTCTGCCGCATATAAACGTTGTCGTTCGTTACGCTGACGAGCAGGGCGATGCCGGGGCTGGCTATCCCCATAACCCCAATGGCTCCGTGGACAACATCGCTGGCATCTGCGATTCTTCAGGGCGGATATTTGCCCTGATGCCCCACCCCGAGCGGCACATCAGGGGCACCCAGCACCCGCAGTGGACAAGATT
>SOKS01000056.1 GCA_004375725.1 Dehalococcoidia bacterium
CCATCTTTCACCGAGGAAGCGGAACTGCTGGCGCGTGGCATCAGGCTCATTGCCGGGGTGGATGAGGTGGGGAGGGGCTCAATAGCCGGGCCGGTGGTAGCCGCCGCGGTCATCCTGCCGGATAATATCAGTGCCTCGTGGCTCGCCGAGGTCAGGGACAGCAAGCAACTGAGCCCGTTAAAGCGTGAGATTCTGGCCAGACACATTAAAAAAACCGCGATATCATTCGGCATTGGCGCGGTGAGTCACCGGCTTATAGATACCCTGGGTATCGCCAGGGCAAATAGGCTGGCCATGAAAATGGCCATAGAAAAGCTGGTGCCGGTGCCGCAGTACCTGCTCATCGACTACCTGCACCTGCCATTGGTAAACCTGCCGCAGAAGGGTATCACTGACGGCGATTGCAAGTGCTTTTCCATTGCCTGTGCTTCTATTGTGGCCAAGGTGGCCAGAGATGAGATGATGGTCAGGATGGACCGACTTTTTTCAGGGTACCGGCTGGCGGAAAACAAGGGATACTGCACTGAAGCCCATGTGGCGGGGCTGTCACGGCTGGGACCTTCGCCTATCCACCGGCGGACATTTGAGCCGGTCAGGGGCTATCTCTAGGCAAGAACCATGAAGCGCCAGGAAACGGGCAATCTGGGGGAAAAGCTGGCGGCAGGATTTCTGCAAAAGCGAGGCTATCGCATCCTGCAGACCAATTACCGCTGCCCGGAAGGGGAAGTTGACATAGTTGCCCGACAAAATGACTGCCTGGTTTTTGTTGAGGTGCGGACAAAGCGGAGTTCAGAATTCGGAAGTCCAGAGGAATCAATTACGCCGGCGAAAATGGAAAAACTGAGAAGAGTGGGCGCTCACTACCGGCAGGCACACGACGATATACCCGCTTCCTGGCGGATTGATGTCGTTGCCGTTGAACTGGACCGGCGGAACAAGCCGCTGCGGATTGAGCTTATCGAAAATGCCGTTGGTGAAGCATAAGCCACCGCCAGCTTTACCCCTCCCATTGGCTGTGCTAGAATTAACCCACCCGGAGATGGAGATTTTACCCGAACAGACACTGCGCATCATTGATGCCAATGTGAACCGCATTGGTGAGGGCCTGCGTGTTCTTGAGGATGTCAGCCGGCTGCTGCTCAACAGTGGCGACCTGAGTCAGCGGTTAAAAAACCTGCGCCACGAGCTGGTTAGGACAGAGCCGGCGCTGGAGCGGCGGCTCATTCAGGCGCGGGACGCTGCCGGCGACGTTGGCCGCGACCTTGAAGTGCCGGGCGAAGCAAAACAGAGGGATTTGCCGTCCGTGGTGATAGCCAATTCGCGCCGGGTGCAGGAATCACTGCGGGTCATGGAAGAGCTGGCCAAACTGCCGGGCACAGTTCTGGACTCGGAAAAGTATAAACAAGCCCGCTTCTCGCTCTACACGATAGAAAAGGAGCTGATGGGCCGGCTGACAGAGTGACGGGGGCATGCCGCCAGATAATCAAACGGCTTGAGGTAAGAAAATGAGTGGGTTAAGTGATAGCCTGGAAAAAATTGCGGAACAGGTAAGACGAGATTTCACGGAACTGGATGCGGCCAGAGAGAAGGCGCTGCCCTGTTGTCGTGAGGTGATTCGAAACTGCAGCCAGGCGATACGCGCCGTGCACCGGCAGGAATTTGAACAGGCGGTGGGGTTGCTGAAAACCGCTCGAAGCCTGTTAAATGAAGCGGAACAGACGGTAGCCGATTATGACGAGCTGAATTATACCGGCTTTTTCAGAGATGCGCAGAAGGAGTACGCCGAGGGAAGCGTTCTTCTCTCCGTGGTAAATGGGAAACCGGTACCTTCCCCGGAAGAGCTGGGTATAAATGACGCCGCTTATCTGAACGGGCTGGGGGAAGCGGTGGGGGAATTGAGGCGTTACCTGCTGGACAGCATGCGGCAGGGCGATGTATCCAGAGGGGAGGAACTGCTGAGAGTGATGGACGATGTTTACAGCGTCCTGGTGACCATTGACTTTCCTGATGCCATTACCGGCGGACTCCGGCGCACCACGGACATGGTTCGCGGTGTGCTGGAGAGAACGCGCAGCGACCTCACTATCCTTGTCAGGCAGAAGGACCTGGAGAACAGGCTGGAACAAATAAGAGGAGATAATAAATAGTTGCTTATTGACCGTGGGCGGAAAATGCGCTAAACTAACAACGTCAGTGAGCAATCGAAAAACGATGAGATGAAGTTATAGAAGGCGGTAATGTACCTGCCTTCTTTTTATTACTGAGCACCGTATTTCAGGAGGTTTCAAAGATGGATTCAATGGTTCTGCGCATACTGATTATTCTGGCGGGTGTACTGGCTCTCGGTTTTGTTGGTTACCTGGTTACCACGATTATTCGTGAGAGCCCGGGTAACGAGAAAATGCGTGAAATTTCCAGTGCCATCCGGCAGGGGGCGATGGCCTTTCTGCGCCGCGAATTTACCACCCTGGCTGTCTTCACCGTGGTGGTCTTCATTATCCTGGCCGTATTCATTGAACCGAGGCCATATGTCGCCATCGCTTACTTCTTTGGCACGTTTACCTCGGCGCTGGCGGGATGGCTGGGGATGAACATCGCTACCCTGGCCAATGCCAGAACCGCCAATGCGGCCATCGAGAGCTGGGCCCGGGGGCTGAAAATCGCCTTCTCCAGCGGTGCGGTGATGGGCTTCTGCGTCGTCGGTCTAGGGCTGCTCGGTCTTTCGATAGTCGCCTTTATCTGGGAGGACAGCCACGTCTGGCTGGGATTTGCTTTCGGTGCCTCATCCGTGGCCCTGTTTTTAAGAGTCGGCGGTGGCATCTTTACCAAGAGCGCGGATGTCGGTGCTGACCTGGTGGGCAAAGTGGAGAAGGGTATTCCAGAGGACGATCCACGTAATCCGGCCGTAATTGCCGATAACGTTGGTGATAATGTTGGTGATGTGGCCGGTATGGGCTCCGACCTCTATGAATCCTATGTATCGGCAATTGCCGCCTCAATGGTGCTGGGAGTCATCGTTCTTGGTACTGGTATAGGCCTGCTGCTGCCCCTGCTGCTCAGCGGGGCGGGCATTGTCTGCTCCATAATCGGCGCCCTTTCGGTAAGACCAAAAGATATAGACGCTGAGTTTGAAAAGCAGGTGGCCATGGCACATGGCGCCATGAACCGGGGCGTTTACGTGAGCAACATCCTGATGATAATCGCCAGTTTCTTGATTATCCGGTTCTACGTGGGCGACCTGGGGCTCTTCTGGGCGGTGCTAGCCGGTTTAATCGCCGGTTTCCTGATTGCTCAGGCGACGGAATACTTCACCTCGGCGGAATACGGCCCGGCGAAAAAGCTGGCCCAGGCGGCGGAGAGTGGGGCGGCGGTGACCATTATTGAGGGTATGGCTACCGGCTTCATGAGCACGGTAATACCGGTCCTCCTCGTAGCGATAGCGACGGTGCTCGCCTACCTTTTCGGTGGTCTGCTGGGCATCGCCGTTGCCTCGATGGGGATGCTCATAAACCTGGGAATGTTACTGGCCATGGACTGCTACGGGCCGATTGCGGACAACTCGGCGGGCATCGCGCAGATGGCCAACCTGGGCAAGAAGGTCAGAGAACGCTGTGAGGCCCTCGATTCAGTAGGCAATACTACCGCCGCCCTGGGCAAAGGGTTCGCTATTGCCTCGGCAGCGCTGGCCTCACTGGCCTGGCTGGCTACGTATTTTGCGGTCGCTAATGTGGAAATTGCCAGCCTGACCAATGTGGCCGTTATTGCCGGTGTACTTATCGGCGGTATGCTTACTTTTATTTTCTGTGCTCTGGCAATGCGTGGTGTGGGCACCGGTAGTTTTGCCATCGTTAACGAAGTTCGAAGACAGTTCCGCGAGATTAAAGGGTTGATGGAAGGTGAAGCCAAACCCGATTACGTGCGCTGCGTTGATATCGCCACGAAACGGGCACTGAAGTCAATGATGTTACCGGGTACCCTGGTGCTGGCCGTGCCGCTTATCCTGGGCTTTACCCTTGGTCCACAGGCAGTAGCCGGGCTACTCGTCGGATCGCTGGTTACCGGTTTCCTGATGGCGGTGATGATGGCCAATGCCGGTGGCGCCTGGGACAATGCCAAGAAGTTCATTGAAGCCGGTAACTACGGTGGCAAAGGCAGCGAGGCGCACAAAGCCGCCGTTATCGGCGATACGGTCGGTGACCCGTTCAAGGATACCGCCGGGCCATCCCTCAACATACTCATCAAGCTGGTTGGTAAAGTAGCGGTCATCTTCGGGCCCGTCTTCGTCATGCTGGTAGCGCTGTAAGTTATAAATCCTTTTCCGGCTACTACATGTTTAAAAACGGGTTATCACGTCGTTCCGCCCCGATGGTTGTCTTTGGCCCGTGACCGGGGTAGACGATAGTTTCATCGGGCAGAGCCATAAGTGTGGCCTGAAGGCTATTCATAAGCTGCGCGTAATCCCCGCCGGGCAGGTCGTAGCGTCCAATGCCGCAATTGAAAAGGGTGTCACCGCTGAAGAGGACACCATGTCCCAGCAAGCAGATGCCTCCGGGGGTATGTCCCGGCGTATGAATTACCTTGAAATGCAGCTCACCGATATCCAGGCTGTCCCCATCCTTGAGCAATCTGTCGGGAGGGGGCGGGGACGGGCAGTGGAAACCGAAGGTGAGGGCGAGAGCCTGTTGCCGGTGATATTCGGAGTCGCCGGTGTGAACCGCTATTTCGGCACCGGTGGCTTCCTTAACCTCCTTCAGAGCGGCAATATGGTCGGGGTGTCCGTGGGTGAGGATAATGGACCTTATTGTTAATCCAAACTCTGCAACGCTCTGCAAGATAATCTCCGCTTCATCGGCCGGGTCAACAATAACTCCCTCGTTGGTAGCTTCATCACCGACGATGTAGCAGTTGGATGCCAGTGGCCCGACAACCAGTAATTTTATAATCATGGTGCTCTCCAGTGTTAATTCTAATATTGAAAAGCGCCAGTCTTCACTGACGCCAACTCTGCATTTTACCATTATACCCGATTCTGCTCAAGCCGAGAGGCTTGTTATTTAGCGGTCAGATACGTTAAACTATATATGATTGCCTCTTCATGGTACCAGCAGAGACGGGAATTCCATTGATGTCTGACATTCATCCTTTTCGCGGTGTCCGTTATAACCAGACGATAATACGTGACCTGGCACGGGTAGTCTGCCCGCCTTACGATATCATCCCTCCGCATATGCAGTCGGCGCTCTATGAGCGCAGTGAGCACAATTTCATCCGGCTTGAGCATGCGCGGAGCCTGCCTCAGGATACTGCTTCGGAAAATAAATACACCCGCTCCGCATCTACGCTGGCACATTGGCTGGCGCAGGGGATTCTCACGGTTGATGAAGCCCCGGCCGTTTACCTCCATGACCACTATTTTCCGTATCAGGGCCAGGAATACCGAAGGCGAGGCATTATCGCGTTGGTCAGGCTGGAAGAGTGGGACCGGCGGGTGATACGTCCTCACGAGGGTACGCTGGCCAATCCCAAAAGTGACCGGCTTGCGCTACTGCGCGCGCTCCAGGCCGATACCAGCTCCATCCTGGCCCTCTTTGAAGACGCCGACCAGCGAATTGCTTCCGTACTGACCGCCAAGGAGAAGGACGAACCCCTGATTCATTTCAGCACCGACTCCGGTGAAAAACACCTTCTTTGGGCTATCACTGAAGCGGATATGCTCGCTCAAATACAGCGGAACCTGGCCCATCAGCCCCTCTATATTGCCGACGGGCACCATCGCTATGAGAGCGCTCTGGCCTATCGGCAGGAACAACATAAGAAACCGGTAAAAACCTCAAGGGACGAGGGTTTCGATTTCGTGATGATGACGCTCGTTGATTTCGCCGATCCCGGCCTGGTTATCCTGCCACTACACAGACTGGTACGTGGTTTACCGGCAAAAAAGCTGGACAATATCCGGAACGGACTGAGTTCATTCTTTCAGATTCAGGACCTGCCGTTCGACTCGCCTGATGTCTGGTCAAAGGTGAATGCCTTTTTAACTGAGGAGGCGGGTCAGGAAAATATCGCTCTTATCGGGACGAGCGGTAAGAATCTCTTACTGCTGAAACCGCGTGATTTTGCATCGCTGAAAAAGTTCCTGCCCGGCTCTCGCTCGGAACAGTACCAGAGGCTGACCGTCAGTATTCTGGACCACGTTATTCTGGAGAAACTGTTAGGCCTGAAATTGGAGCGGGAGGCGGCGGCGCTGGCCTACAGCTACGACCAATTAGATGCGGCAAATATGGTTCTCAGTGGAGAATACCAGATGGCGTTCCTGATAAGCCCGATAAAGGCAGACGTTATCAAGAGGATTGCTGATGTCGGCGACCGGATGCCCAGAAAGTCAACCTACTTTTATCCCAAGCTGCCTTCGGGACTGGTATTCTACCGGATGGCAGATAATTAACGCATTGCTAAACCGTTTTGTTTAGTTGACGCTTTAGCCAGGCTTATGCTACCATAGAGACGTTTCAGAAAGCTGGCCAACACGGGGGTTGCACGGAGCCCCCTTTTCATTTTATCCTTGTAGTAGGCTATATTTAAGCAAAAGGTAATTACTGACAGGGAAAAAGACGATGCTGGTCGACGAAGAGTTAGCCCGGTTCTCATCAGATAAAGACACGCTCCTTGCCGTTGGTGTGTTTGACGGCGTGCACCTCGGTCACAAACATCTGATTTCACAGCTGGTGGGCAAGGCAGAGCAGGAGAATTCACTTAGCGGGGTAGTAACGTTTCGACAGCACCCCCAGGAGGTGCTGCACCCTGATATCAAGTTGCCGTTTCTTACCGACCTTGCGGAGAGAGAAAAACTGCTCAGAAATGAAGGGGTGGATATTATCGTTCCCCTTACCTTTACCGCTGAGACTTCCCGGCTTAGCGCACACGATTTTATCGCCCTGCTCAAAAAACACCTGCGTATGCGTGGTATAGTAATCGGGCCGGACTTTGCGCTGGGTAAAAAACGAGCCGGTAACGTGGACGCTCTCGGTACATTAGGGCGTGAGCTGGGATTCAGTGTTACCGTGGTGCCTCCGGTGGTAATCGATGGAGAGATTGTGAGCAGTACCGCCATCAGACAGGCTCTGGCGGATGGAGATGTGCACAGAGTTCGCCGACTGGCCGGCCGCGGCTTCAGCCTCCGTGGTCACGTTGTCGCCGGTGCCGGGCGGGGAGCGGCGCTGGGATTTCCGACCGCCAACCTGGAGCCTAATCCAGAACAGGCCCTGCCCGCAGACGGGGTCTATGCCAGCCGGGCGGGCATTAACGGAAAAGATTTCCTCTCCTTGACGAATATAGGTACCAAGCCCACCTTCGGTGACAAAAGGCGAGCGGTGGAGATATATATAGTAGACTATCAGGGCGACCTCTACGGGCATGAAATACAGGTCGAGTTTGTGGAGCGACTGCGCCGGGAGAAGAGATTTAATAGCGTGGCAGAGCTGAAAAAGCAGATGACCGAAGATGTGAAACGAGGCGTTGCCATACTAAGTGCTAAAATTGGAAGGTAAATATGAAAGGCCAGGTAAGGAAAATCGCTGAGCAGGAACAAAATCTCCTTCTGCGACGAGGAGTAGCCGAGATCATCGTGGAGAATGAAATGATTGAGCTGCTCCGCTCCGGCAAAAAATTAAGATTGAAGGAGGGGTTCGACCCCAGTTTCCCTGATATTCACCTCGGTCACATGGTGTCGCTCCGGAAGCTGCGCCAGTTTCAGGAGCTTGGCCATCAGGTGGTGCTCATCGTGGCCGACTGGACGGCCCGGATCGGCGACCCGAGCGGCGTTTCGGCAACCCGCCCGATGCTCACCGTGGAACAGGTAAAGGCTAATGCCCAGACCTATATGGAGCAATTCTTCAAGGTGGTGGATAAGGGAAAAACCGAGGTGAGGTGGCAGAGCGAGTGGTTCGACAAATTCACCCTCACCGAGGTTATTCAGCTGACCAGCAAATTTACCGTTGCCCAGTTTCTGGCACGCGATGATTTTAATACCAGATATAATGCCGGGCAACCGATTGCGTTGACCGAGTTTATGTACCCCCTGCTCCAGGCCTATGATTCGGTGGCAATAGAGGCAGACGTCGAGTTCGGCGGCATCGACCAGAAGTTTAATTTCCTGGTGGGAAGGGACCTGCAGTCCATGCTGGGGCAGCGACCCCAGCAGTGCTTTATGACGCCGCTCCTGGTGGGCACCGACGGCAGCCAGAAGATGAGCAAGAGCCTGGGTAACTACATCGGCGTGACCGAGCCATCTTACACAATATATGGCAAGGTAATGTCCATTCCTGACGACCTGATTATCCAGTATTTTGAGCTGGTGACCGATGTGCCGGATAAAGAGCTTGAGGAATTCAGGCAGGCACTGAAAAACAATGCGGTCAATCCGATGGA
>SOKS01000127.1 GCA_004375725.1 Dehalococcoidia bacterium
TAAATCCGGATAACGCTTGCCTCCTACGTATTACCGCGGCTGCTGGCACGTAGTTAGCCGAGACTTATTCCCCAGGTACCGTCATTATTCTTCCCTGAGAAAAGGGGTTTACAATCCGAAGACCTTCTTCCCCCACGCGGTGTCGCTGTGTCAGGCTTTCGCCCATTGCACAATATTCCTTGCTGCTGCCTCCCGTAGGAGTCTGGGCCGTGTCTCAGTCCCAGTGTGGCTGACCATCCTCTCAGACCAGCTACCGATCATTGCCTTGGTGGGCCGTTACCTCACCAACAAGCTAATCAGACGCAAGCCCCTCCCCAAGCGCCCGAAGGCTTTAATGACCCTTCTGTTGAAGGGCCACCACATGCGGTATTAGCTCCAGTTTCCCGAAGTTATCCCCCACTTAGGGGCAGGTTGCTTACGTGTTACTCACCCGTTCGCCACTGTCCCGAAGGACCGTTCGACTTGCATGCATTAGGCACACCGCCAGCGTTTATCCTGAGCCGGGATCAAACTCTCCGGCCAATATTTTTTGGCTTGAACTTCCTTCCGCTATCCAGTTGTTAAAGTGCTCGAGGCGCTCTTAAAGCGCAAATTTAATCATATCACAGCACTTTTCGTTTGTCAATATCGCCAAAACGGATTGTACGGGTATATTATTTTGGTATATTATTTAACAGCGACTTAATTATAATCACGAAGCTGAGCGGATATGGCAACGGATGTACTATCGCCGGAACTGGTAACAAGTGGGCTGGAAACACGTTTTATCGGGCAGAGAGTTATTCATTTCCTCAGCCATGGCTCAACGATGGCAGCGGCCAAGCGGGAAGCAAGGCGAACGGCGGCTGAAGGAACCGTGGTCATCACTGAAGAACAAACGGCAGGGAAGGGTCGGGCAAAGCGTGTCTGGTTATCACCAAAGGGAAGCATCTCGCTTTCTGTAGTTCTCTATCCCGGTATATCTCAACTCCCTTATCTCATTATGATCACCTCAGTAGCTGTGGCGCGAAGCATTGAGATGGTTACTGGCCTCAAAACGCAGCTCAAATGGCCCAATGACGTCCTTATCAAGGGCAAGAAAGTCTGCGGCATACTGATTGAAAATGAACTACAGGGTGATAGAGCAACGTGGGCCATTATTGGCATTGGCATTAATGCCAACATCAGGATGAAGGATTTTCCAGAGATAGCCGCTACGGCCACAAGCCTGTCTGATGAACTGGGGAAAGGCATTTCGCGTGTGGAAGTCATCCGCTGCCTGTTCGTTGAGATGGAAAACCTGTACCTGTCTCTGGGGGATGGGGAGCTCATCTATCAAGAGTGGCGTGACCGTCTCATAACACGAGGTAGAAGAGTTCAGGTGGTCGACGGCAAAAAAAGGCTTGAAGGCGTGGCCGAAACCGTCACAAAGGATGGAAGTCTGGTACTAAGGCATGACAATGGCTCTATAAGCTATATTGTCGCCGGGGATGTTACCCTGCGTAATACAAGGTTAGACTCCCCGGCGACGTTAGGTCAATAGAGCTGACTTCTGCTTTTTCGCTGACTATTTGGATTCTTCTAGCGTACTCGGGGAAGAACGACCGAATGCCTTGAGAAACTCTATTGGTATCGGGAAGAGTATGGTGCTATTCTTCTCACTGGCTATCTCGCTAAGTGTCGAGAGAAAGCGAAGCTGAATTGCCGCCGGCTCTCTGCCGATGATATGTGCCGCCTGAGCCAGTTTCTCTGACGCCTGAAGCTCACCTTCGGCATGAATGATTTTGGCGCGTCTTTCTCTTTCTGCCTCGGCCTGTGCCGCCATAGACCGTTTCATCTCTTCGGCGAGTTCAACTTCCTTGATTTCCACGGTGCTGACCTTGACTCCCCAGGGGTCAGTATGCTCGTCAATGATTTTTTGCAGCATCTGGTTGAGCTTCTCTCTCTGCGCCAGTAGCTCGTCAAGTTCGGACTGTCCCAGGACATTGCGCAGCGTTGTCTGTGAAATCTGGGAAGTTGCCCGAATATGGTCCAGAACCTTGACCACGGAAGACTCGGGGTCAACTACGCGGAAGTAGACCACGGCGTTTACCCTGACGGTTACGTTGTCCTTGGTGATGACTTCCTGCGACGGAACATCCATGGTGACCACGCGCAGGTCAACCTTTACCATCCGGTCAACGAACGGGATGATAAGAAACAGGCCCGGACCTTTGGCGCCAATTAACCTTCCCAATCGGAAGATTACGCCGCGTTCAAATTCGGTGACGATTTTTATGGCCATGGAGAGAATCATAAGCACCGCGAAAGCAATGATGACGATAACAATTATATTCACTTGATCACCTCCTTTACTCTTGCTTGGTAACTCTCAGTTTTAGACCTTCGACCTTAGTAATAAGCACCTCCTCCCCGGGCTCAGCCTTTCCTTTATCCAGTATTGCCGTCCACTGTTCACCGTAAATGCGAACCACCCCCTTGGGTTCCATCTTAGTGGTTACTTCAGCGGCCTTGCCAATAAATTCTTCCCGTCCAGCAGATACCTGCTGCTGGTGAGCGCGAATTCCGTAAATGATGACGACAACAAGGAACGCCACCACCGTCGCGATAACCAGGATTATCAGCCAGAGGTCTATTTGTATATATGGTATGCTCATTTACTGTCTCCTTGCAACGTGTAGTATTAGGCCGTCAACGGCGGTGATAATCACTTCCTCGCCAGGCTCGATTTGGTCTGTGTCCGATATGGCTGACCAGCGCTCTCCTTTATAAAAGACGGTGCCTTCGGGGTCAAGCGACACCTTCACAAGGGCGCGTTTGCCAATCATCTCTTCGCGCCCGGTGGCAGCCTGCTTGCGGTGAGCACGTATCGCCCGGTTGACCACGAAAGCGAAGACGGTGGCGATAACAATAGTAACGCCGGTAATGAGCCACGGGTCTACCTTGAACAGCGGTGAGGCCCCTTTGAATAAGATGAGCGAGCCGATGACCAGCGAAACGACACCTCCGGCGGTGAAAAGACCAAAGGTAGTTGTCAGCACCTCACCGAAAAAGAGGCCGAAAGCCAGTGCGATAAGTAGAACGCCGGCCCAGTTGACCGGTAATACACCCAGTGAGAAGAAAGCCATCAGCAGGCTGATAGCGCCGACCACTCCGGGGAAGATAAGTCCCGGATTGAAGATTTCAACCATAATGCCCAGCATTGCCAGGCTGAGCAATAAATAGGCAATATTCGGGTCGGCGATGGTATAGAGGAAATCCTCAATAAGCTTCATCTTAACATGGTTGATGGTGGCACCCTGGGTGTTCAGTGTTATTTCCCGGCCATCGATGAGGGTGACTTGACGCCCATCGAGTTGGGATAACAGGGTATCAAGGTCGGAGACAACCATATCGACGACGTTCAGTTGCAGCGCTTCCTGTGAAGTGGCGGAGATACCTTTGCGGACGGCGTTCTCCGCCCATTCCGCATTGCGTCCGTGTCTTGAGGCAAGGTCTTTGATGTAGGCGATGGCGTCATTGATGATTTTATTCTTCATTTCCTCGGACATCGGTGCTTCGCCATCGCCGCCGAGCGCCACCGGTGTCGCCGCGCCAATGGCCGTGTTCGGCGCCATGACCGCAACGTGGGCAGCAAGGGTAATGTAGGCACCAGCCGAGGCAGCACGGGCTCCGGCAGGAGAGACATAGACAACTACCGGGACTCTGGCATTGATGATGCTCTGGATAATGTCGCGCATAGCGGTGTCCAGCCCACCAGGCGTGTCTATCTGAATGATAAGCGCGCTGGCTCCGGTCTCTTCTGCCTGCTCGATGCCACGGCTGATATAATCGGTCAGGACCGGGTTAATGGTGCCCTTCACGGTGAGCACATCAACTCTGGAACTCCCGGTTTGTGCACGGGCAACAATCGAAACGGCCAGCAGCAGCCCTATTAAAATAAGTAATATGCGTGAAATTCGGGGCATAGATATCCTTGATGCCATAATAAATAAAAAAACTCTATATACTACTATACAATAGATGGAACACAAATGAAATAGCGGGGAAGGCCGCTAGCGTGCCCAATGTTGAATAGGCTGGTCAGATTGGTGTAGAATTTACGAACTACAATTAAGAGTCAACCATGAGAGTTCAAAGATGTAAAGGTACCCGCGACTTATCTCCCGATGAGATGGCTCGGTTCCGCCTTATTGAGGCAGTTTTCCGGGACAGATGCCTCCGGTGGGGCTATCAGGAGGTGCGCACGCCAACTATTGAGTACCTCCATCTGTTTACCTCCGCCGGGACGCTTACGCCCAGCATGCTGGGAAGGGTGTATTCCTTCCTTGACTGGGATGGATGGAGTGGGGAGAGAGTGGTCCTGCGACCTGATGGCACCATCCCTATTGCCAGGCTCTATATTGATACCATGGCGGACAAAGGGCTGGCCAGGCTTTTTTATGTGACCAACACCTTTATTTTTGAGGAGACGGGTAAGAAGACACGGGAGCGCTGGCAGTGCGGCACCGAGCTTATCGGTGTGAATACGCCGGCCAGCGATGCTGAGCTTATTCTTCTTGCTCTGGAGATTCTGAATAATCTGAAGCTGAAAAACGTGACACTCCGGCTATCCCATGCCGGCCTGATCAAAGCACTGCTGGAACGGCTCGGACTGAGCCTTGAAGAACAGGCGAGGGTTTTCGACCGGATTCTTGATGGAGACGCCAGAGCACTGGCTGGATTACGAACCGAAAAACCGGAACTGGATGGCATCCTGTTGCCACTGCTCGGTTTAAAAGGGCATTCCGCTGGCTTTTTGAAAAATCTGAAAGCGATTTCGGCACGAAGCCTGCCGGAGTTTGAGCCATACCTGAATAACTTTATAGATGTTGTCGGTATCCTGGAGAACCTTGGCTGCAAGTATCAGATAGACATCGCCTCCGGCGCCGGCTTTGAATACTACACCGGCATCATTTTTCAGCTCTATAGCGGCAGAGAGAAGATAGGTGGTGGCGGACGGTATGACGCTCTTGTCCCGGCCATGGGCGGTGGCGACATTCCCGCCTCGGGCTTCGCTCTCTACATCGACCGCCTTATGAATTCGATAGAACCGGAGATATTGAGGAAACCTGGCGGACAATCAGTGCTGGTAAGGTCGGAAGATGACGAGAGTATAAAGGAAGCGTTCAGCGTCGCCAGTCGTCTCCGCGATGCCGGTTATACGGTAGCGTTTGACCTGGGGAACGGGGAGCCGGCGGATAGGCGCTGGTTATTGGATATACGAGGCAAGCCGCCAAAATATTTGCTGCGGGATACTGTTGATTCGAGCCAGACTGAAGCACAGACCCCTGACGAAATACTGACCATAATCGAGGAAAAGAGTGGACATCAAGATAGCCTTACCAAAAGGTCGCCTTCTGGATAAGACCGCCAGCCTGCTACAGGTGGCAGGGTGGGGAATGGATGGTTACCACGAGCAGGCGCGCCTCTATAACCTCAAATCAGGCACGTATCCCAATCTCTCGGCGAAAATATTCCATGAGAGGGATATCCCGATTCAGGTGGCCATTGGCAACTATGACCTGGGAATTTGCGGTCGCGACTGGATTGAGGAGCTGCTGGTGAAATTTCCGAGCAGCGCTGTAGTTAAGGTCAGCGACCTGGGTTACGGTGTGGGCAGCCTCTATATGGTGGCCGGGCTTGCCGATATAGGCATGAGTGCTTTACGGCGCAAGGCTGCACGAGGTACCGTCCGCATCGTCAGCGAGTATGCCAACCTGGCCGAATCGTTTGCTCTTAAAGAGAGGTTAAGCCGGTTCAGCGTGTTCCCGGTGTGGGGTGGAGCGGAAGCTTACCCGCCGGAGGACGCCGATCTGGCGCTCATCAGCAGTCGGAACGACGGTGAATTCACCGGCATGAGAATGACACCGGTGGCCAGAGTCCTTGATTTCAGTGCCTATCTTATTGCGAATCGAAATAGCTGGGATACAAAGAACCTTGACCGGGTGGTCACTTCAATATGTGAGAGCTGTGTCCGGCTACCATCTGAGGAGGGAGTTCAGGAAGAACTTGAAATACAGCCGGAGGTAACCCGGACGGGTAAAGGGGCGGAAGATGGGCTTATTCGGCTGGCTTTGCCTGATGGCCACCAGCAGGCGCCCATGCTCCAGCTGCTGGAAAAAGCGGGCATCAAGATTGAAGATTACCCCTCGCCAACGGGAAACCGTCGGCCAGGTATCAATATCAAAGGCGTCGCCGTCAAGGTGATCAGGCCGCAGGACATGCCCTTGCAGGTGGCCAACGGTAATTTCGACCTGGCAATCACGGGGAGGGACTGGCTCATTGACCACCGTTACCAGTTTCCTTCCAGCCCGGTAAGAGAACTCCTTGACCTCAAATCGGGGAGGGTGCGGATAGTGGCCGTTGTCAGCCAGGAGCTGCCGGTGGATGCTGCGGCTGACCTGAGCAAGGTCATCGGGGAAAGAACGACGCCTTTCCGGGTGGCCTCCGAGTACGTGAACATCGCTGACAGGTATGCCAGGGACAATCACCTCGGCCGATATCGGGTGATTCCCACCTGGGGAGCCACGGAGGCCTTTCTGCCTGACGATGCCGACCTGCTCATTGAAAACACCGAGACTGGAGGCACCATCGCCCGTCACAACCTGAAAATCATTGACACCCTTTTTGAGTCGACGGCCTGTCTTATTGGCAATTCCCGGATTAGAACAGGCTCAACGAAGGGTGAAAAAGCGAGGTATATCGTTGAAATCCTTCGTGCTGCCGTGGAGGATACATAATTTGAAAAAAATTGAAGGTTTCGATGCTGCCAGGAAAGCACTGTCCCGCCTCACTCCAGCAGAATCCTATCCGTTATCAGCTTCGTTAAAGCGGAAGCTTGAAGAGATGTTCGGAACCGTTGACCCGGAACAGGCGGTTAAAACCATTATCAACGAGGTGCGAAGCAGAGGGGATTCGGCCGTTCTGGAACTGACCGTGAAGATTGACGGCATAGAGTTAACGTCGTTGGAAGTCCCCAAAAACGAGATTTCCAGCGCGTACGGGAAAGTCGACGATGAGATTATCTCAGCGCTGAGGCTGGCTGCGGAGCGAATTGGCGCCTTTCATACCGTCCAGAGAGATAACGTATGGCGTGAGTTGACCACTAAAGATACCGGGCAGTTGATAAGGCCACTGGAGAGGGTTGGCCTATATGTTCCCGGAGGCACTGCCTCGTATCCGTCAACGGTGCTGATGACGGCGGTACCGGCCAAAGTGGCCGGGGTAAAGGAGATAATTCTGGCCACCCCGCCCGGGAAGGACGGCGCGGTACCACCGGCAACGCTTGTCGCGGCTGACATTGCCGGTGTTGAGCGTGTTTTCCGTATCGGCGGGGCGCAGGCAATAGCCGCCCTGGCTTACGGTACGGAATCTGTGCCGAAGGTCGATAAAATCTGCGGGCCGGGAAACATCTTCGTGGTTCTGGCAAAGAAGCTCGTTTTCGGCGCCGTTGACATCGATGGTCTTCAGGGGCCGAGTGAAGTGATGATTATTGCCGATGATACGGCAAACCCTGAATACTGTGCTGCCGACCTCCTGGCGCAGGCAGAGCATGACCCGCTGGCCTCTGCGATATTGATAACGACCTCGCGCACACTGGCGGAAAAAGTTGACCGGGAATTAAAAAAGCAGATAACAGGTCTATCACGCCAATCAGTAATAGACGAATCTCTGAATAGGGGTGTGATGGCGCTTGTTGACAACCTTGATGAGGCAATAGAACTGGCTAACCTATATGCGCCAGAGCACCTCTCTCTGATGGTCAAAGATGCCGAAGCTTGCCTGAAAAAGGTCGTCAATGCCGGGTGTGTGCTCATCGGCGATGATGCTACCGTAGTACTGGGCGACTATATTATCGGGCCAAGCCATGTCCTGCCCACTGGCGGCACCGCTCGTTTCAGCTCGCCACTTAACATAACAGACTTTATAAAGTTTATCAATACAATTACTATCGACAAGGCCGGACTAAAGCAGCTTGGTAAAGTGGCGGCACTGCTGGCACGGACAGAAGGTCTTGACGCCCACGCCCGGGCCGTGGAAAAACGGTTGAATTCAGACTAACCTTCAATTTCGCTTCCGGCATTTGACATAGTGTCACTACTCGTTCAAAATGGTCATAATATGGCCTATATTGGATAAAGGAGAATAAAGTGGCTGGCTCACAGAAGATAAATACCCGGAATTCGCTTTTGAAAGAACTGAACCTGGAACTGGATGCCGATATGGTGGGCGTGGCGGTTCTAGATGACTGGAAAGGAACCAGGCTGGAGGAAACGGCTTTGCGATTACTGCCGCAGGCGAAATCGGTGGTAGTTCTGGCGATGGAGATTTACCCGGAAGTCCTGGACCTGGCATC
>SOKS01000035.1 GCA_004375725.1 Dehalococcoidia bacterium
GCAAATGAAAGGAGGTCTGCCATGTATGACATATTGATAAAGGGCGGGAGAGTTATTGACCCGGCACAGAATTTAGATGGTACTCTGGACGTGGCCATAAACGGAGACAAGATTGCCGCCGTGGACAAGGACATATCCCCACAGGAAGGCCAGCAGGTGATAGATGCCAAGGGGAAGATTGTCACTCCGGGGCTTATTGATATGCACTGCCACGTTTTCGATAGCATCATGCCGATTGCCGTTGAACCTGATGTCGCCGGAGTGAAACATGCGGTGACGACAGTGGTAGACGGAGGAAGTGCCGGTCAGGCAACCTTCGCCGCGTTTCCCAAATATATCTTGCCCACCGCTCAAACCAAAGTTTTTTGCTTCCTTCACCTGTGCTCCTTCGGCCTGATTCCTGAACCGGAACTGAAAGACTGGGACGAGGTAAACCTGGACGGCATGGCAGCGACCATAGAAGCCAACAAAGGCATTATAAAGGGAGTTAAACTGCGCCTGGTCGGCAAGCTCGTGACCAGTGACGGCATTGAAGTGGTCAAAACAGCCCAGAAAATCGCCCGGCAGTTCGGCCTGCCGATACTGATTCACATCGGTGACACGGATAAACAGGTGCCGGCGACATTAACTCAGGAATGTCTTGCTGTGATGGAGGCCGGCGATATTCTCGCCCATGTGTATTCTGGCAATCAGGGCAGTGTCCTGCGCCCGGATGGCACGGTAGTGCCGGAGTTGAAGGCTGCCATGGAGCGCGGAGTCATACTGGATCCAGCCAATGGACGGAACAATTTCTCCTTCAATGTGGCACGCAGATGCCTGGCGGAAGGTATATTGCCAACCGTCATCGGCACCGACCTCAACCACCGGTGCCTGAAAGACCGGACGTTCAGCCTTCCCGTCAATATGTCCAAATTTATGGCGCTCGGGTTGGACCTGAAGCAGGTGGTGGCCATGTCTACTATCAATCCAGCATGCGCCATCCACGAGGAAGCTAAGATAGGCAGCCTCAAGCCAGGAATGGCAGCGGATGTTTCCATTCTGGAACTCCAGTCCGGTGCCTGGACGCTTATTGATACGCCGGGAGAGACCATAAAAACAGATAAGCTGCTTATGCCGGTTACTGCCATAAAGAACGGGAAGGTTATCCCGGCAGAGCCGGTGGCCCTGCCACCTTTGGCAAGCTAATTCAGTACGGTCCTGTTCGCGCGAAGCTGACCATCAGATATTGAATCAGCGGTAGAGTTGCTGTGCCCCGTAGAAGAATCTGGGCGGCCTGAGCTGGTGCCACACCTCATCGCAGGCTTTTAATTCTTCTTCGGTCAGGGTCAGTTCTATCGCGCCGGTATTTTCCTCCAGCTGCTTTATCGAATTGGCGCCGCAGAGGACAGAGGTAATCGCTTTGTTATTCAGTATCCAGGCAAGAGCAAACTGGGGCATACTTCGCCCATGCTTCCGGGTAATCTCCTTGAACTGTGCCACGGCCTCAAAATCCCCGGGCAGCCAGTAGCGGTCGCTGTACACCTTTCCCATCATCTTGTTGCCGAATCGTGTGCCTTCGGGTGGTGGTTTGTTCGGGTCATGCTTGCCGGTGAGCATCCCGCCAGCGAGTGGATTGTACACGCACACCCCCACCCCCTCATTGAGACACAGCGGCAGCATTTCGTCCTCGACACCCCTGGTTACCAGGTTGTACGGTGGCTGCGTGCAGGCATACCGTGCCAGATTGAGCAACTCGCTCACCCAGAGCGCTTTGCAGAGCTGCCAGACAAGATAGTTGGAACAACCGATGTAGCGCACCTTCCCCTGGTGTACCAGGTCATCCAGAGCGCGCAGTGTCTCATCAATCGGCGTGGCATGGTCCCACCGATGGGTGTAGTAGATATCAATGTAATCGGTACCCAGTCGACGCAGACTGCCTTCTACGCCATCCATGATGTGTTTTCGTGACGTGCCAATATCGTTTACCGTCGGGCCTGATTGCCAGCCGCCCACCTTGGTGGCCAGCACCACGTTGTGCCGTACCCCCTTGAGCGCTTTGCCCACAATTTCCTCGGTCAGTCCGTTAACATACTGGTCGGCAGTATCGATGAAGTTGATGCCGGCATCCATTGCCCACTTTATCAGCTTTACGGATTCCGCTTCATCTATCTGGTTGCCATAGGTCATTGTGCCCAGGCAAATTTCAGATACCATCAAGCCGGCCCGGCCCATTCTCCGATACTTCATGTCATTCCTTCCTTTCTCACCCGGTGTTTAATGCTTCATTTTAACACCAATTTAATCCGGCAACAAAGAGGTCCTGACTGCTCATAATATTGACAGTAAAAGGTTAAAGCGATAAGATAACGAAAACCACCTGTACCGCAATCTTGTGGAAAATGTTTAAAAAAGAGCCGGTTTTGAACTGAGGAGAGACCGTTATGCCCGGAGCAAAGGTGAATGGGGTTAATCTATACTATGAAGTCACCGGAGACGGCTTCCCCCTGGTTCTGAGTCATGAATTCGCCGGAACGTATAAGAGCTGGGAGCCCCAGGTGAGATTCTTCTCCCGTCGCTACCAGGTCGTCACCTACAACCACCGCGGTTTTCCCCCGTCGGATGTACCCGAAAAAGCATCGGACTACTCGCAGGATATACTTGTTGAGGACCTGTACCAGCTCTTACGACATCTCGGCATTAAAGAAGCTTATGTAGGCGGCTGTTCCATGGGCGGCAATATCGCCCTCAATTTCGGCATTGCTCACCCGGAAATGACCAGAGCCCTGATAATCGTCAGCGCCGGCGCCGGTAGCACCGGGCGGGATACGTTTGTACCCAAACTGGAAGGCATGGCACAGCAGGTCGAAAAAGTGGGCTGGAAAGTGCTGGCCGAGCAGTACGCTCAAGAGCCCAACCGCATCCAGTTAAAAAAGAAGGACCCGCGTGGCTGGCAAGAGTTCGTCGATGACCTCGCCGCCCATTCCAATGAAGGTTCAGTGCCACTGATAAGAGAGGTCATTATCAAGCGGCCGCCAGTTTCAGAACTCGAGGCCAGGCTCAAACGGCTGAAAATACCGGCGCTCATCATGATTGGTGACGAGGACGAGATGTGCCTTGACCCGGCACTGATTATGAAAAAACACCTGCCCGGCGCAGGCCTGCTGGTCTTCCCCCAATCCGGCCATGCCATCAATTTAGAAGAGCCGGATATCTTCAACCGGGCGCTGCTCGACTTCCTCACCGCCGTCGAGGCGGGAAAATGGGTGATACGCTGAATTCGGTATCACCGAGCCAGGGAATAAACAGGTTGACATCGCCGTTAGCTTACATTATTATGGCGCTGCCAGTAATGTGCCCCTGATTTTTCGATATATCTTTCAGTGAGGTTAGATGATAGAAGGTACACGTTCCCGTCGGCCGATTGAACGGAACATCGCCATGGAGCTGGTACGTGCCACCGAGGCGGCGGCCATGGCGGCGGCCCGCTTTCTGGGCAGGGGCGATAAGAAACTGGTGGACCAGGCCGCCGTGGATGCCATGCGTCTTGCTCTGGGCTATGTCAGCATGGATGGCATCGTGGTCATTGGCGAGGGAGAGAAGGACGAAGCTCCCATGCTGTATATCGGCGAGCATATTGGCGGCGGTTCAGGCCTACAGGTGGACATCGCGGTTGACCCGGTTGACGGCACCACGCTGGTGGCCAATGGCCTTCCTGAAGCCATCTCGGCCGTGGCGCTCTCGGCACGAGGTACTATTAACTGCCCGAGGCAATTTGTCTACATGGATAAACTCGCCACCGGCCCGGAGGCCAAAGACATGGTCGATATTAATGCGCCGGTTGCAGAAAACCTGAAAAACATCGCCAGAGCTAAAAAAAGAAACGTATCCGACCTGACGGTGGTGGTTCTGGATAGGCCGCGCCACGAGCAGCTTCTTTCTGAAATCAGGAGCGCCGGCGCACGGGTGAAGCTGATACCGGCCGGCGACCTGGCGGCGGGCATTCAGGCCGCTCTGCCCGAGACGGGGGTGGATGTCCTCCTGGGTATCGGCGGCACGCCCGAGGGCGTACTCACCGCCGCCGCGATACAATGTATTGGCGGCATAATTCAATGCAAAGCCTGGCCACGAGACGACAGGGAGCGAGATGCGGCGCTGAAAGCAGGCATAGACCTTGACAAGGTCTATTATACCGACGACCTGATAAACAGTGATGACGTGTTTTTCGCCGCCACCGGGGTCAGCACCGGTGAGCTGCTGAAGGGCGTACGGTACTTCAGTGGCGGAGCCGCGACCCAGTCTCTGGCCATGCGCTCCAGTTCCGGCACCGTCCGCTGGGTTGACGCCCACCACAACTTCGACCGACTGGACAAGCTAAAATCTCTCGATCTCCCTTGACGAACGCTTCCGTCGAAGCTACGCCAGATTTGGGAATCATTTAACTACGTACTTTTTCACCAGGCCTACGGTATCAACCACAATCAGCTTCTGAAAGAGCTGGGTAAAGCGCTCTTCCAGCGCGTCTCCAATCCCTTTCAGGTTGTCTGACGGAATGTCCCACGTTTCTTTCTTGAAATCGCCAAAAGCTTTCTTGCGCGTTTTATACAGGAACTGCTCCTCAGTATCGCCCGACTTTCTCTCGTCGCTGTACTGCTGGAGCAGATGTCTGTTAATCGTCTGCATTAATTCCGGCGGGAAATAGGGACTGTCGTAAATGATATTCTGAAACCCGGTGGCCAGATGGACCTCCGCAGTGCCAACCTCCGGGAATAGATGAAAAGCCTCATCGGGGAGCGTGGAAGCGCCGTGCTGCACGGCACCACTCATGCCATATTCCTCGCGGGCGATCTTGGAAAGCACCTTCAAAGTATCAAAGTCGAGCTCTACACTGGCGATTGCCCCATCGGGCAGGACCACCCCACCATGTGTCGTCCCGGTCTGCACGCTGATTTTGGAGATTCCCTTGATGTCCGGCCCCGTATGGGCACGATACCCGCTCATAAAAGCCCTGAGGTCCTCCACCGTGCTGTTCTGTTTGCCAACTTCCCCGATTTCGCCACCAACTGATATCGTAACCGCTTCCGGCTCAATGCTGCGGATGAACCTGGTCATCTCCGCGGTGACACGGCAGTTCTCCTCCTGCTGCCGCTCCAGGCTCTCCCGGTCAATATCAACCAGGGTGGAGGCATCAATATCAATATTATAGAAGCCCGCGCTTACCGCCTCCTGTATCAACGCCTTCATGCCCTCTATTTCCTGTCTGGGTTCGGCGCGGTATCTCTTTCGGTTCATCTGAAAATGGTCGCCCTGTATGAAAACAGGGCCCTGAAACCCCTCCTTGATGGCCGCTGCCAGGACACAGGTGACATATTCCGCCGGCTTCTGCTTGGTGTAGCCCATCTCGGAGCGGGCAATTTCAAAAATAAAGGCCCCGACCTCGTGTTTCAGCGCGGCACGGAAGACGGCCTGTGCCACCTGATAGGTCATGCCCCGGATGTTTATCGCCGGGACGGTTTTGTTATGATAAGCCCCCCTCCCGGCGGCCTCATACAGGCCCTGGATACTCGCCGGATAGATACCCTGACTTGCTGCCAGTTCCCGAATCTGCCGTCGGTTTTCCTCCCTGACCGGCTCATCAGCGCCAAAAACCGCCTGCTCCACCAGGCCATCAATTCTATCACCGGTTAATGGTGTACTCATTATTCTAACCTCATCCTTTATGCCTGAAGATTGTCCGGCGTCCGCTGTACCGCTCTATATCATAGTGTTTTTCAACGTCCACGTAGCTCGTCCGACCGATGACCATGTCCATCGGGCAGGAGGTGACCTCGCCGTTTCTATAACATACCATCCTGCCGAAATCCCCGGTCATTATCAAATCAACCGCGGCAATGCCAAAATACCGCCCCATTCTCCGGTCATACGCGCAGGGGGCACCACCCCGCTGCAGGTGGCTCAGTACCACGCACCGCGTCTCGACCCCGATACCTTCATAGATTTCTCTGGCCAGAAATTCACCGATACCGCCCAGCATCTTATGCCCAAAGTTGTCCACGCCTTCCTGCCTGGCAAACTCCTGATATCCAATTGGCTTAGCTCCCTCGGCAACGAGGATGATTTCGTATCTCGTCCCCGACTTTCTCCCTTCCAGGAGCAGCTCATTCACTTTTTCAATGGAAAAGTCACACTCCGGGATTAAGATGATATACGCGCCACAGGCTTCGCCGCCTTCCAGAGCCAGCCAGCCGGTATGCCTTCCCATCGTTTCCACCACAAATATCCTCCGGTGTGACCCCGCCGTGGTTCTCAACCGGTCTACTTCCTCCGTAATTACGCTCATCGCGGTTTCAAAGCCAAGCGTGTAATCCGTTTCCACCAGGTCTTTATCAATGGTCTTGGGAATGCCCACCACATTAACGCCTTCCTGCGCCAGCTTCCAGGCCACGCCGAGCGTATCATCACCCCCGATAGCTATCAAGGCATTCAGTCCCAGCTTTTTAATGTTATCCAGCACCAGCTTAGAGCGGTCATTCTCCGGATTGTAAGGATTGGTGCGGGAAGTCCCCAGCATGGTGCCGCCATACCGGTCCCAGGTCCTCACCTTCTGCTCGTCCAGAGGGCTGATATAGTCCCCCGTTTTCAGGCTGGCACCCGCCTCATACATGAGCCCGCTCCAGCCGTTCCTGATGCCGAGCACCTCGTACCGGACCCCTCTTTCCGATTCCAGTCGTTTGTCCACAGCAGTTTTAACCACCCATTTGATCGCCGGATTAAGGCCAGCGCAGTCGCCACCGCCGGTAAGTATGCCAATCCTTCCCTTTTTCATGTTAGTTATAGCTTATAAATTCCGCGCCTACGCTGTCAACTGGCACCGTGTATCCCTGAAACATTGACAAGCCAATGGCAAGGAAAATAAAATACTCATCAACCGCAATGATGAGGAGTTAAATAAAAAAAGAGAGCCTCAAGGCCGCGTTAACTGACGGAAGGAGCCAGGTTAATGATTTTTAAGTCGAACATTATTATAAAGGAGGATTAAGAAATGAAAATAACCAGGGTTGAAGCCATTGAACTTCGTCTGGAGGAAAAAGAAGTCAGTGAAGCGAAATATTCATCGGCGCAGGACGCAGTCGTCGTTAAGGTCCATACCGATGAGGGTATTGTTGGCATCGGCGACTCGTATTCCTCACCCCACGTGGTAAAAGCGATGGTTGAAGCTCCCCTGAGCGGAGCGAGCGCCAGCGGCCTGGCCAGGCTGATTACCGGCATGGACCCGCTTGACATCAGGCCCATCAATCACCTGCTTCAGGCCCGCAATATCAGGCTGGGGCGTCGCGGCATCGTCTGCCACGCCATCGCCGCCATTGACATTGCCCTCTGGGACATTGCCGGCAAGTACTATAACCAGCCGGTCTACCAGCTCCTGGGCGGTGCCTTCCATAAGAAGCTTCGCGCCTACGCCAGCATTCTCTTCGGCCCCGACGGCAAGACGACTGCCGAAATCGGCAAGAGATGGGTGAATGAAGGGTTTACCGCGGTGAAGTTCGGCTGGACGCCGATGGGCCAGAGCGAAAAGCTGGACCTGGAGCTCGTGGAGGGGGGACGGCGTGGCCTGGGAGAGAAAAACGACCTCATCATCGATGCCGGTTGCTGCTGGGACGCCAATACCGCCATCAAAAGAGCACAACAGTTCCAGGATTACAACGTGCTCTTCCTGGAGGAGCCGCTCAACCGGGAGAACGTCGATGGCTACCGGAAACTGACCAGCGTCTCCCCGCTCCCCATCGCCGCCGGTGAAGGCGAGGCAGGCCGGTTTTCCCACCAGAGCTTCATCGAGCGCAGCGGCATAAACATCGTCCAGATAGACCTGGAAAATACCGGGCTTACCGAGGCCTGCCGGGTGGCCGATTTCGCGGAAGACCACGGCGTCAAGGTAGTCAACCACTTCTACACCAATACCATCGGCTCCGCGGCGGGCCTGCACTTCCTGGCATCCCGGCAGAGCGCCTTCATCATGGAATACTGCGTGGAAGAGACGCCGATACGCTGGGACCTGACCCGACAGAAAATGCCGGTGGTGGACGGCTATGTCGAGGTGCCGGAAGGCCCTGGACTCGGCGTTGACCTGGACGAAGAAGTTATCGCACGCTATAGAGTGGGCTAATCCAACAGATAAGGCTATAATTCCACGCTGGTGCCGATGCCCGCCGGCACCGCTTTGTCATAGACCAGCTTGGC
>SOKS01000082.1 GCA_004375725.1 Dehalococcoidia bacterium
GCCCAGGATGCCGTATATCACCGGCAGGTAGTAGGCGGTGTTGGGGAAACCGACGGGTTCATTGGCGCCCCATTTATCCATCGCCTGCTGCCATTTCTCTTCTGCCTGTCCGAAAATCTTGTAGGCACCTCTGATTGCGGCGGAAGCAATGATCTTTGACATACTTATTAACCCCCTTCTCTCATCGCTCTGGCGCTTAGGCCGATTCCATCTCGCGTCTCATCTCCATATCATAGAGGACGCGCTCTCTGGCTTTGTCAATGCCCAGGGCCTTGCGCTTTTTGTCAATATGCGCAATCATAAGCTGGGCGGCTTTAACCGGGTCAGGCTCAAAAGCCCACATGCCGCCGTACAGCTCTTCCATGTCCTTGAACAGGAAATCGGTTACCTCTTTGCTGCCGGTGGTCGGCCAGGTTACACCGAATACGGTGAATACCCCGGAGGCAACAAAGTACTGACCGATGGAAATTGCCTTTTCGCTCATCCACTCCGGTGCGGCACCGGCGGCGGGCAGGTCACTGATGTCATCGCCCAGGCCACCATCTTTGACCATGGCGGTAGCCGCTATCAGGATGCGGCTGTTGTCCACGCAGGAACCCAGGTGCAATACCGGCGGAATACCGACTGCTTCACAGACTGAAGCCAGTCCCTCGCCGGCATATTTGGCTGCCTCGGGCACCATGAGCCCGGCCATAGCACTGGCCATGGCGCTGCAGCCGGTCTGCAGTACCAGCACATCATTCTTTATCAGCTCCTTGACCATGGCAATGTGACCCTCATTATGGGCGGTGCGGGCGTTGTTGCAGCCGACGACGCCGGCCACTCCCCTGATTCGGCCATTGATGATGTTGTCATTCAGCGGCCGGTATGAAGCCCGGAACAGACCACCCAGCAGGTAGTTGATGGTTTCATGGCTGAACCCGGCAATGAGGTCGCATTTCTCTTTGGGAATGCGGATATTTTTACCTCTCCTGGGGAAGTTCTCAATCGCTATTCTGACTACCTCCCTGGCTCCTTCCATAGCTTTGTGCTCGTCAAACTCGATATGCATCGCGCCGCTAATTTTGGCTTTGGGCGAGGTGGTGATAATCTTGGTATGGTAGCACTGGGCAATGTCAGGCAGGGATTCCATAACACACTGGACGTCCACCACCATGGCATCCACCGCTCCGGTAACCAGCGCCAGCTCTTGCTGCAGGAAGTTGCCCGCCAGAGGTATTCCGTGACGCATTATTATCTCGTTGGCGGTGCAGCACATGCCGGCCAGATTTATCCCGTTGGCGCCTTTGGACTTGGCCAGCGCTATCATCTCTGGCTCCTGAGCGGCGGCGACAATCATCTCGGAGAGCAGCGGCTCATGGCCATGAATTACCAGATTTACTTCGTCTTCTTTAAACACCCCCAGATTTACCTGGCCCAGCACCGGAGCCGGGGTGCCGAAGAGGATATCCTGAAGTTCGGTGGCCAGCATGCTGCCACCCCAGCCATCAGCGAGGGATGACCTGACCCCCTGTTTCAGCAGGTTTTGGTAGTCCTGGTCAACCCCAATGTGAGTGCGGTGCATTATCTCCACGATTTCTCTATCGATACCCCGGGGAGCGACCCCTTGCTGTCGCCACAGTTCCTGGCGCTTCAGTGGGGCTCTCTTCAAGAACAGGACTTCACCCTCCTGCCGTCCGAACTCAGCCAGTGCCTTTTCCCCGATGTCAATGGCTATTTCATTGTTACTGCGGTCTCCAATCTCAATGTCCCATTCCAGGGCCAGTGCCAGCAGCTTCTGCTCATCTTTTATCTCGTAGCCAGGGGCTTTCCCTCTGGCGGCGGCTAGAAAGAGCTCAGCCACCCCCCGGCCGTGGTCGGAGTGAGCTGCCGCCCCGCTGGCTATCATCCGGATGAAATTACGGGCGGCGATAGTCTCACTGGTAGCCCCGCAGATGCCCCGCCGTTTCTTTTTCTCTTCCGGCGTTTCTTCTTTGCCTTTCGGTAGTGGTACCCGGCAGGGTCCCATACCGCAGTTTTTACAGCAACTGCCCACGGCACCTATGGGGCAGGGCTTCATCCGCTCGGCTCTATCGAAAGCAAGGCTGACCTGGTCGGTGCCGGCTTTATCAATTAGCTCGAGACTGGCGGTATCGACACTCTTTTTGGTCTTTTCCACTTCTTCGGCCATTGTATTCTCCTCCCAGTCCTTGATTTTATCTCAGGCAGCCGTCAGTTCGGCCAGCATCTCTTTAATCAGTTTGATTGCCTCGGGGTGTCTCATGACCAGCACATCGGCTCCCGTCA
>SOKS01000002.1 GCA_004375725.1 Dehalococcoidia bacterium
GCCTTCCGGCGCGATGCGCACGCCCCTGATATGCGTTATCTCCTCCGGCTTTCTCTGCTCGATGGGGACTTGTTCGCCGGAGGCGAGGGCGGGGTCAATGGTGGAGGTGGGGGCGGCAACGTAAAACGGAACGTTGTTTTCTTTCGCCAGCACCGCCAGGGTATAGGTGCCGATTTTATTGGCCGTGTCCCCGTTGGCGGCAATACGGTCGGCCCCAACGATGACGCAGTTGATTTCGCCCCGCTTCATAAAATATCCCGCCATGGAGTCGGCAATCAGCGTAACCGGAACGCCGGCTTTCTTCAGTTCCCAGGTGGTAATCCGTGCCCCCTGCAGCACGGGACGCGTCTCCGTGGTAAATACGTTGACCTTTTTCCCCTGTTCTGTGGCAAATAAAATGATACCGAGCGCCGTACCGTAGCCGGCGGTGGCCAGTGGCCCGGCGTTGCAGTGAACCAGAACGGTATCGCCATCCCGGATAAGCTCAGCCCCAAGCTGGCTCAGTTTCCGCGTGGCTTCCTTCTCCTCAGTATGTATTTTCACCGCCTCATTAAGAAGCGCCGATTTAATCTTGCTTACGTCATTATTCTTCGACTCGGCAACTTTCTGCATGCGCTGAATCGCCCAGAAGAGGTTGCGAGCGGTGGGACGGGTGGCAGCGATGGTGGCCATCACCGCATCAAGCTTTTTCCGAAATTCGTCCCCTATCACAGATTCGATTTTTAACGCTCCCAATGCAATTCCATAAGCTCCAGCTACCCCAATCGCCGGCGCACCCCTTATTTTCAATTCTATGATGGCTGAGGCAACATCACGGTAGTCTGCCAGCTCCACATAGACCTCTTCTCCAGGTAGCCGGCTCTGGTCAAGGATACGCACGCGGTCGCCCAGCCAGTCTATCGGTGAAGTATAAATCGCTTTCAAGGCTTTGCCCCTTTCTTCTGCTCCCTCTCTCTCTGCCAGCGCTCTCTTTTTATCTCCATGAGCAAAAATTGATGCCCATTCTCCATCATTTGTCCACAGGGTGTAAAGCCGCATTTGAGAAAGCACCGCTGTGCTCGCTCGTTCCAGTCCAGGGTTTTCAGGTGGATTCGTTGCAGACCTGTCTCATGAAAAATATAATCCACGAGTGTAGCCACGGCATCAATGCCGTAACCCCTGTCCCGATAGTCACGTTCACCGATCATGATTCCCAGCTCCGCCTCCCTTTTCTCTCCATCAATATTGTAATACACGCAGTTGCCAATGTGTTTTCTTTTCAAAGTCTCTATGGCCAGGGTACGGCGTTTCGGGGAAGGATTACGCAACATCGCAGCGTAGTCAAGTAAATATCGGGGGAAAGAGACGGTCAGCAGGGGCATGGCGTCAAGTCGGACCAGCTCCGGGTTGGTCTGCCACCGGTAATCGTTGCGGGCGTCGGTTAATTTCTTCTCACGCAGCCTGACTTTGGTGCCCAGCATAACACCTCGACCTCAGATTACTCCTCCTCGTCTTCCTCTTCTTCACCACGCTCCCATATCGGCTCGGTGAAATAGTCAATATACTCGCCCATCGCCTGTGAGGCCACCATCTTCATTCTCTGCTTTGTTTCCACCGCCAGTTGCGCCAGTTCATCAAGGTCAATCTCCACACCCAGCATCGTGGTCATCACCTCGAGTACCGCCAGTGCCGCCATCGGGTTCTGAATGCGGGTGGCATAAACGGGTACCTCGCCGAGCAGACAGATGCCATCAATCTCCCGTTCCTTGGCCACCCCCAGCAGCAACCCGTTCAGGCCCGCGATTTGCAGGTTGCCGGCATTTAGAAGGTTGTACTTTTTGAAAACAACTGCCGCCGATGGACTGGTGGCCACCCCCAGCACACCGGGCGATTCGGTGTGATGAATGCGGGTCATCGCCGCGGCACAGGTAAATATCCTCGACACCTTAAACCTCTCCGCAACATCCAGAACACAGTTGGCCAGTTCATAGCCTTTGGCTGCCGGCTGGTCCTCGCCAATGAATATGATGATGTCATTTTCGCCACCTTTGTTCTTCCAGTAGTAGAACTTGCTCTGCGGGAACTTTGGCTCCTCAACCACGTTATCTTTAACCACTATGCCAACAGGGTCGAAGAAGCTTGAAGGCTCAATCTCACCGAGTTCCTTGAAGTTCAGCTTTCTCTGAAGATACGTGGCCACAATCATGGCGACATTCCCGACGCCTGGCCAGGCGGCGAGCATATTCGGTGAATTTAACCTGGGACGAACTTTAAGATTGACTAACCCCTTCATTTCACCACACCTCT
>SOKS01000137.1 GCA_004375725.1 Dehalococcoidia bacterium
ATCATGCCGCTGGGCAACCTGGTCAAGGAACAGGTGAAAGAGCTGGCACGCTTCCTCGGCATCCCCCAACCGATTATTGATAAACCGCCCTCGGCGGGTCTGTGGGACGGGCAGACCGATGAATCCGAGATGGGGATAAGCTACGAGGCGCTTGATAGCTTTATCCTTACCGGTGAAGCGTCGGACGAGGTGCGGAAAAAGATTGAAAAAATGATGGCCGGCAGCGCCCACAAGCGCTCACTGCTGCCGATACCTGAGTTTTAAAGTCGGATTCAGGCTGCTTTTTTATGCCTGAGTTTCCAGCTACCATATACTGGCAGCTATGGGTACACTGGTACGGTCATTAAGCGTGATGGCGTCTTTAGTACAGCTGGCGCGGCAAACGCCACAACCGTAACAGCGCCGCGGGTCAATGACCACTTTTTTATTGGCGGCGCTGTACCCCATCGCGCCGAACTGACAGACGCGCATACACTGACGACAACCGTTGCATAATTCAGGATTCACTTCCGCCACGTACTCGGCACGGAACATGACAGGTATGCCATACGTCACCGTGGCGCGCATGGCGTAACAATCCGACCGGTCACAGTTGCAGATGCCCCCGATGAATGGAGCCATGAAAGTCCAGACACTATGGCAGAGGCCTTCTTTCTCATGCTGGCGAAAGCTGTCCAGAGCCTCTTCTCTGGTCAGCGTTTCCAGGCCGGCCGTGTCCGGCCCTGTCAGGTAACTGGCGTCAATTTCCTCTATTATCTTCCGAAACTCTCCTCCCTGTGGCGCCATGCTGATTCCGTAGCAATAACGCTGCTCCGTGCCCAGATTTTCTTGACGGCATAGACATGCCGTTCGTATAACGCTACTGACGAAACCGAATATACGCTCAATGTCCTCCATTGGCAGAACCTGGCCAAAGTGTATTTTTTTCTGCCTGCCTGATATATAAGGTGCTAGCACCCCTTTAACGAAAGCCGGTGCTCTGCTAAGTTTTTCCAGTTTCCCCATTGATTCAGTAAGGTCTCCCGGTTTTGAGAAGAAATCGGCGATAAACTTGCGTCGTCTCAGGTCGCTCATCAAGTCTTCCGAGTAATTCTTGGCCTGTAGATACCACTTTTTGCCTTCTCCGTGTTTATGGCAGAATTCGCACATTTCTTTCTCCTTGACTCATATTCAATTAAGATAACCGCCAGGCACTCTAATATTCAGGATTATTGCCATTATAGCCCCATATAATTATTTGTCAATATTATTTACCTATAAATGCTCTTGTTTTACCCCCCATTGTCTGCTATTATGTTGAAAAGGCAGATGATTACCGAAAGAGAGAAGGCTTTAGAGCTGGCGATCGGCCAGATTGAAAAAAAGTTCGGCAAAGGCGCGATTATGAGGCTGGGGGAGTCCGCAGGAAGTACTCCCGTGGAAGCTATCCCCAGTGGCTCGCTGGCTCTGGACCTGGCCTTGGGCATTGGCGGTATTCCCAAAGGTCGGGTCACGGAGATATTTGGTCCGGAGGCATCCGGGAAGACCACCCTGGCCCAGCATATCATTGCGGAATCACAGAAACGTGGCGGTATGGCTGCCTATATTGATGTTGAACATGCGTTAGACCCACCCTATGCGGCAAATTGCGGTGTAAATGTTGAGGAACTGCTTATCTCCCAGCCGGATACCGGGGAGCAGGCGCTGGAAATCTGCGAGGCGCTGGTAAGGAGCAGCGCCATTGACGCCATCGTGATTGACAGCGTGGCGGCTCTGGTACCCCGGGCTGAAATTGAGGGGGATATGGGGGATCCTCAGATGGGTCTGCAGGCGCGCTTGATGTCGCAAGCCCTGCGCAAGCTGGCGGCGGCAATTGGCCGTTCCGGGACGGCGGTCATATTCCTCAACCAGCTTCGGGAAAAGGTCGGCATTGTCTTCGGCAATCCCGAGGTAACACCGGGCGGTAGGGCACTCAAGTTTTACAGCTCGGTACGGATCGACCTCAGGCGCATTGAAACCATCAAACAGGGAAATGAAGCCATTGGAAACCACGTCAGGGCCAAGGTTGTTAAAAACAAGGTTGCACCTCCATTCCGAAATGCCGAATTTGATATCATGTTTGGCCACGGCATAAGCAAAGAGGGCAATCTTATTGACCTCGGTCTGGAAATGGAGTTGCTAACTAAGGCTGGTGCCTTTCTCTCTTACGGCGATGTCCGCCTCGGGCAAGGCAGAGAAGCGGCCAGACAATATCTGGCGCAAAATCAGGAGCTTGCCCAGGAAATAGAGCAGAAAATAAGGTCCTCAGCCGGTATCACTCATTCTACCGCGCCCAATGAATAAGGGCATACTAGAATAATAGAAAACAGAATACCGTAAAGAGTGCAAGGCTGAGGCATAGGTTTCAGCCTTGCGTTTTTTAAGGTGAGAGTAAGGTGAGCAGGATTACCGACCTCCGCACAGGGAAAGGAAGAGAGAAAAGGATAAACATTTATTTGGGTGGAAGGTTCGCCTTCAGCCTGGGGGCTGAGGTCGTGGCGAAAGAAAACCTGCAGGTAGGCCAGGAGCTTTCCGATAACCAGATCGAATTACTGACCGGTGGTGATCAGTTGCAACGCTGTCTGGCGGCGGCTTACCGCTACCTGGGCTATCGTCCGCGCAGCGAGTCTGAGCTCAGAGAGCGAATGCAACGCCGCGGCTTTGCCGCGGAAACCGTAGATGCGGCGGTGGTCCGGCTCAGGGAACAGCACCTGCTGGATGACGAAGCCTTTGCTCAATTCTGGAAGGAGAACCGGGAGTCATTCGGCCCGCGAAGTCAGTGGCTCACCAGGCTGGAATTGAAAAGGATGGGGGTAATGAACGACGTTATCGAGCAGGTGGTAGTTGGCATGGATGATGAGGAAAATGCCTATCGGGCGGCGCTGCAGAAGACGCGCCGCTGGGCACCGGCCGACTATCAGAGGTTGCGGCGCCGGCTGGGTGACTATCTCCGGCGTCGTGGTTTTAAATATGAAGTCATCAACCACACTGTGGAAAAAATATGGCAGGAACGAGGGAATGGCTCGGGATAGTTTATGTACTGGTGAAACCCGGTATATGGCTATCTTAAGCTGCCCCAGGTAGATAAAAATTTAAAGAAAAAGGGGGTGACACAATGGGATTGGATATTGTTGTAATTCTGGCAATATTCTTTGCCTTTGTCATTGGCGCTGTCTTTGGCGGTATGGCGGCATTTATTTTCCGTCGGGTGATGTTCAACCGGCAGATACGCATTGCCGAGCGCAAAGCGGCCAAAATGATGGCCGAAGCCAGAGACGAGTCCAGAGTAGTGCTGAATGATGCCCAGGAGGAAGCGAGAAAGACTAAAGCATCAGTTGATGCCGAATATCGTGAGCGGCGTTCCGAATTGCAGCGCCAGGAAAACCGCTTGGGCCAGAAGATAGAAAATCTGGATCGGAAGCTGGAAAGTGTCGAGCAGCGGGAGCGTGGTATGGCCGGCAAGGAAAAGGAAATCGAGTCGATCCGAGGTCAGCTTGGCGAGTTAAGGGACAGGCAGTTGAAGCAGCTCGAGCTGATTTCGGGCATGTCCAGCGCCGAGGCGCGTGAGCAGTTGCTGGATGCGGTGCAGGTGGAGATGGAGCAGGAGACTTCAAGGCGACTCCGCGAGTGGGAGATAAAGCTGAAAGAAGAAGCCAATGAGAAGGCACAGGAAATCCTTTCACAGGCGATTCAACGCAGTGCCTCGGAGATTGTTAGCGAGTATACGGTGTCCGTGGTGCCGCTACCCAGTGATGAGATGAAGGGGAGATTGATCGGCCGTGAAGGGCGCAATATCAGGGCTCTTGAGCAGGCGACCGGTGTGGACCTGATCATCGACGATACCCCTGAGGCGGTTACCGTGTCCAGTTTTGACCCGATACGGCGGGAGATTGCCCGCAACGCATTGCACAAGCTAATCCTTGACGGGCGCATCCATCCGGCGCGTATTGAGGAGGTGGTGGCCAAAGCAAAAGAAGACGTGGAGGCGGATATTAATAGTGCGGGAGAGCAGGCAGCCTATCAGGTTGGCATGCACGGACTGCGACCGGAAATTATCCGGTTGCTGGGTCGACTGAAATACCGCACCAGCTATGGGCAGAACAGTCTGCAGCACAGCATTGAGACCGCCTATATAGCCGGAATGATTGCCTCCGAGCTGGGGGCTGATGTGAGCATCGCCAAAAGGGCCGGGCTCCTGCACGACCTTGGCAAGGCGGTTGACCGTGAGGTAGAGGGCACACATGCCCAGATTGGTGCCGACCTGGTGAAGCAGTGGGACAAGTCGCCGGAGGTGGTGAAGGGCATTGCCGAGCACCATCTGGAGACGGAAAGCGTCAGCATGTGGGGGTTTATCATCTCGGCGGCAGATGCCATAAGCAGCGCCAGACCGGGCGCCCGACGCGAGTCGCTGGAGAACTACCTGAAGCGAATGAAAGCGCTGGAAGACATCGCCAACGACTTCAAAGGCGTGGACAAGTCCTACGCCATTCAGGCCGGACGGGAAATCCGTATCCTGGTCAAGCCGGAGGAAATTGATGACCTGGGCGCGATGCGGCTTGTCCGGGACATCGTGAAGAGGATAGAAGAGGGCCTTGAGTATCCGGGGCAGATAAAGGTTACGGTGCTGAGGGAGACCAGGGCCGTTGATTTCGCGAAATAAAGGACGTAGATGTTAGTACTGGTAGTCGGTGATATAATTGGCCAGCCCGGCAGAAAAGCGGTGCATGAGGTTCTACCGCAACTGCGCCGGCAGTACAGGCTGGATATGGTCATTGTCAATGCTGAAAATGCCGCCGGCGGTTTCGGACTGACCCCAGCCATTGCCCAGGAGCTTATTGAGACCGGCGTTCATGTATTGACGTCAGGAAATCATATCTGGGCGCAGAAGGATATCATCCCCAATCTTGATGGCGATATGATGATTCTGCGCCCGTTGAACTATCCGCCGGGAGTGCCGGGGAGGGGCTACCTCATCACCGGTCAGACGATGGTGGTCAACCTGATGGGCCGGACCTTTATGAATGATATCGACTGTCCGTTCCGGGCAATGGATAAGCTCCTTGAAGAAGTCCGGGACAGGCCACCGGTGGTCATTGTTGATTTTCACGCTGAAGCAACCTCGGAAAAAATGGCCATGGGATGGTATCTGGACGGCAGAGTCAGCGCTGTCCTGGGTACCCATACGCATGTAGGCACCATTGACGCTCAGATACTGCCCCAGGGCACAGCTTACGTAACTGACATCGGCATGACCGGACCGGCAGATTCTATCATCGGTGATGACGTGGAATCAGTCTTAAAGCGTTTTCTCACCGGGGTGCCCCACCGTCTTTCCGTGGGGAAGGGAAAGCCGATTTTAAATGCCGTCCTGGTGGAAGTTGACGAGAACAGCGGCCGGGCAATTAGTATTGAACGCATCTGTCGGCAGCTGGAGAGACCGTGAGCAAGGTTGACCTGCACATTCATTCCACTGCCTCGGACGGAAGGTACAGCCCGCAGGAAATCGTCCGCAAGGCGGTGGGACTTGGCCTGGAAGTCATTGCCCTCGCCGACCATGACTCCGTTGACGGAATAGTGCCGGCTCTTGAGGAAGCGCGAAGATTAAACCAGCTTCAGTTCATTCCCGCGGTGGAAATGAGCACGGACGTTCCCAGTGGCGAGGTTCATGTCCTCGGCTACTTCATTGACTACACCAGTAAAGAACTCGCCGCCGCGCTGGACCGGTTTCGCTATTCCCGGGAAGGACGGGCGCAGGGAATGATAACCAGGCTGGCGGAGCTTGGAATCCACATAAGCTGGGAGCGTGTCCGGGAAATCGCCGGCAGCGGTACCGTTGCCCGACCCCATATCGCGCAGGCAATGCTGGAGAAGGGATATATCAGTTCCATAAAGGAAGCGTTTGATAAATATATCGCGCGCGACGGGCCGGCCTATGTGGAGCGGGAAAAGATGACGCCGGTGGAGGTGGTAAAGCTGATACTGCGCAACCGTGGCATAGCCGTGATGGCGCATCCGTTTTTCGTACCGGAACCTGAAGCCATGATTGCGGAACTGAAAGCTGCCGGGATGGCGGGCATTGAAGCCTATTATAGCAATTATACCAATGAAGATATTGGCACCCTCATTGCCCTGGCGAAAAACCACGGGCTGATTGTTACCGGTGGCAGTGATTATCACGGTCTGGATGAGAGCAATGAGACCCTGATGGGTGGGGTGGAAGTGCCTATGGAGGCAGTAAGCAGGCTGATTGCACATGCCGAGCCAAAAATGTTAAAGTTAGCCTATTTAAAGTAAGTCCTTCCGTCAGGAGAGCCTATGGCTATCTGGTTTGCCTTAATACTTGCGGCTTACCTTCTGGGTTCAGTCCCCGTTGCGTACCTGGCGGCCAAGTTAATCTGTGGCATAGACGTCAGGCAGTATGGCACGGGTCAGGTGGGTGGCGGCAACCTCTGGCGGATGACCTCCTGGAAACTCGGTTTGCCGGTCGTCGTTTTTGACGTTGGCAAGGGGGTGGTGATGGTCTGGGTGGCACAGCTCCTGGAGCTGAGCGTGGCCCAGCAGCTGGTGGTGGGTGCGGCGGCGGTCACAGGGCATAACTGGTCCGTGTTTCTCCGCTTCGGTGGCGGCCGGGGTGTCGCTACCGCCATGGGGGTTATCTTTATCCTCCCGTTAATTAATGAAATGACGCCCTGGCCCACAATCACCTGTTTTGCCTGCCTTGTCGCTGGCTCTGTCATGCTGCGAAGCTCGCCGCTGCCAGTGATGGTGAGTGTTGCTCTGTTACCCATCGTCAGCGCCATTTATGAACCAGTAGCGACAACGCTGGGATTCTTGACCATCTTGTTAATAATAGTGATAAAACGCCTGGTGGCACCAAGAGCGGTTGAGGCTACTTCGGTCAGTAAAAAAAGAATGCTGTTGGCCCGATTGCTTTTTGACCGGGATATAATGGACCGCAAAGTCTGGATGTCCCGATTCCCTTTCAAAGACAAGGATTTAGAAGAATTAAACGACGGGATTGACTGATGAAGTGTGCAGCTCACCCCAGGGTGGAAACGAACCTGCGATGCGGCAAATGCGGTAAGCCGATATGTCCCAAGTGCATGGTGCAGACACCGGTGGGTGCCCGGTGCCCGGAGTGTGCCCGGTTATATAAATTGCCCACTTACCGCGTCTCCACGGCATATTACCTCAGAGCTGCTGGTACCGCCCTGGGCATGGCAATTGTCTGCGGGGTAATCTGGGGAGTGGTCAATCTATTTCTACCGTTCTTCTTTTTAAACCTGCTGCTCGGCGCCGGCGTTGGCTATGCAATCGGTGAGGTGGTCGGCCTGGCCGTCAACCGCAAACGTGGTCGGGGACTGGCGGCGGTAGCCGGCGCAGGTGTAGCCATCAGTTACCTGGTCAGTATTCTTCTGTTCTCCAGTCTTCCTTTTGGTCTGTTCCCTATACTCCTTGCTCTGGCATCGGTAGCACTCGGTATTTTTATCGCCGTTACCCGCCTGCGATGATATATTTTTACCCTGGAAAGGCATATATATGGAGCCAACTCGAGAGGTATTCTGGAACATACAACTTGGCGTTATTATTGACGTGCTGGCGGTGGTGGCGGTCGGCATTTTCATTTACGCATTTTACCGCCGGATAAGGCTCTGGCGGATTGGCCGACCGGATGACCGGTTCAGTCACCTGGGAAGAAGAGCACGGGCATTTCTGACCTACACGGTGGCGCATCTCTTGCTGCACGGCAAATTCTTCGGGGTGACCAGGGGGTGGCATTTCCGAGAATTATTTCCCGGAGTCATTCATTTCTTTATTTTTGCGGGTTGTGTAGTTCTGTTCATCGGGACGGTACTGGTAGCGGCCAGTCATTACGTTTATGAATTTCTTGAGGGTGGGGTCTATCTTGGTTTTTCACTGGTCCTCGATATCTTTGGGCTGCTGCTCATTATCGGGGTCATTCTGGCCATGTACCGTCGCTACTTTCAGAAGCCGGACCGGCTGGATAACCGGAGGGAAGACCTGATGGCCCTGCTGCTCCTTCTCATTCTGGCGGTCAGCGGCTTCGTCGTTGAAGGGTTCCGCATTGCCGCCACCGAGTTGAAGACCAATCCGGACTGGGCGGT
>SOKS01000058.1 GCA_004375725.1 Dehalococcoidia bacterium
ACCGATACTCTTGTGAAAGCACTCCAAGAGCTGGGGGAGGAAATAAATGGCTAACCGGACATCTGTAATCAAGCGGGAAACGAAGGAAACAAAAATCAGCCTGGAATTTAATCTCGACGGCGGTGGCAGGTGGCAGGTCAGCACCGGCATCAAGATGTTTGACCACCTGCTGGCGCAACTGGCACAGCACGGTATATTTGACCTCACCATTTCTGCGGTCGGGGATGACCAGCACCATGTTGCCGAGGATGTGGCCATCTGCCTGGGCAAAGCATTTGCCGAAGCGCTGGGGGAAAAACGAGGTATCGTCCGCATGGCAGACGCCTCGGTGCCGATGGATGACGCCCTGGCCACCGTGGCCCTTGATATCAGCGGTCGGGGCTACACGGTACTCGAATTGCCCTTCACTGATAATGACATGCGTGGTTTCAGCACTGACCTTGTTCGCCACTTTCTTGAATCATTTGCCATCGAGGCCAGAATAAACCTCCATGCCCGAATTATTTACGGCTCTAACGACCACCACAAGGCGGAAGCGCTGTTCAAGGCGCTGGGCAGGGCTCTGGACAAAGCGACCAGGATTGACGAGCGGATCTGCGGGGAACTGCCAAGCACCAAGGATTTAATGGAGCAGTAGGCAAGAACGGAGTTATAAAATATTCCTGGTAAAAACCCCGGTAACGAGCCATCTTTCATACATTTCAAATTGCACTGCTGACCATCCATAGATCGCATAAATCATACGTGATGCAAGCCTTTATCCGGGCAATCCCGATTCTCTGGCAGCCCTTGACTTGTATTCGTAAAATACATAGAATATCTAGGTATTGTTTTAACAAAGGGATAACAATGCCTTTGCGTCGAGATTACCCGGCCGCTCAAGAGCTCATCAAGCTGACAGGCAAGGGCGCCCTTGTTACCGGTGGCGCTGCCGGTATCGGCTACGCCATTGCCTATCGCCTCGCTGAAGCTGGTGCCAGGGTCCTCATCGTTGATGTCAACGGTGAAAAGGCGGTGCAGGCCAGCAAAGAATTGAAAAGCCGCGGGTATTGGACGGAATCACTGGCCTGTGATATCACCCGGGAGAAGGCGGTGGAAAGTATGACCAGGAAAGCGGTGGGCATACTGGGCAGCATCGATGTCCTGGTGAATAACGCCGGCATATACCCGCGAATACCGCTGGCCGAGATGACGGAAAAAAACTTTGATGACGTGATTTCGGTCAATTTGAAAGGAACACTGTTCTGCAGCCGCGCCGCCGGCCAGGAGATGATGGCACGGGGGAGGGGAGGTTGCATTATAAACATTGCCTCCATCGAAGCGATACACCCTTCCGGCGACGGGATGTCGGCCTATGCAGCGTCGAAGGGGGCAGTGCTGACACTGACCAAAAGCCTGGCGCGTGAACTGGGCAAGCATGACATAAGAGTGAATGTCATCGTTCCGGGAGCTATTGCCACCGAGGGCATGCGGTCGATGTTTTCCGGTCCATCTAGCAGAGAGGCAAGGGCACAATTGAAGGCGTTTATGTCCCGCATGCTTCTGGGCAGAATGGGCGAGGCGGATGAAATCGGCCGGGTGGCTCTTTTTCTGGCTTCAGATTTAGCCAGTTACATCACGGGCAGCATGGTGGTGGTGGATGGTGGCTATCTGGTTACTTGAACTCAACCAACTGAAGGCTGTTAAGGAGGTCTGGAGATGGCAAGAGTAATGGTTATGACGGACAGTGTCGCCGGAATTCCGCGCAATCTGGCTGAAGAATATCACATTACAGTTGTCCCCGCCGCCAATATAATCTTTGATGGTCACAACTACATCGATGGGGTCACACTGAGTGCTACAGAAGCCTACCAGTTAATTAAGAAGGACCCGGATAAATTCACCACCTCGGCGCTCAATCCTGGCTATTTCCTGGAAGAATATAAGAAATTGAGCCAGAAGTCGACGGATATACTGCACATTACCCTGTCATCGGCATTGAGTGCCAATTACAAGACGGCTGGACTGGCTGGCGAAATGTTGCAGAAAAAATCGCCAAAAACGAACCTGCACATATTTGATTCTAAAACTGTGGCCGGTGCCGAGGGGCTGATTGTTATGGCTGCGGCCAGGGCGGCAACGCAGGGAAAAAACCTTGAGGAAGTCGTTGCTATTGCCGAAAAAACCAAGGAGAAAACCAGAGGCCTGATGATGCTGGATACGCTGCGCTACGTTTACCGTACGGGCCGCA
>SOKS01000008.1 GCA_004375725.1 Dehalococcoidia bacterium
TTCATTCATTTTAGAGAAATCTTCTGCCTTGACCAGAAACACGGTGGCCTTGACCACGTCGTCCATTGACGCGCCGGCCGCCTCCAGGACTCTCTTCATATTATCCAGCACCTGCCTGGTCTGAGCTTCAACTCCTGCCAGTTTTTTACCCTGGCTATCGACATGCCCAACCTGACCGGAGACAAAAATGTAGTCACCTGCTTTTATTGCCGGAGAGTAAGGAACGCCGGGAAGTGCCGTGGGCACCATGATAACTTTCTTGGCCATGACACACCTCCTTATAAATTATTGACTGTTATATCTTCTGGCCGGTACGAAACCCCTCACTTATGGCGTCACGAATGGTACGTGGTTCAACGCAGTCGCCAACGCAATAGACTTCCGAGACCTTGTCTTTAATCGCCTTATAGAGCGCAGTATCCGACACAAACCCCGCCGCGAGCACCACGGTATCGGCTTCTATCGTCCTTTTTTCACCATCTTTGGTGGTTATGATGACGCCCTCAGGGCTGACACCGTCGTACCTGACCTCACGGAGCAGGGTCACGCCTTTGTCCAGAAGTCGACTGAGGAAAAAGTCACGGTTGCCGGGGCCGACGTTGGTCGCCATCTCGGCGCCACGTCGCATCACGGTAACCTGCTTGCCCTGGTCAGCCAGGAATTCGGCCGTTTCACACCCCACCAGCTCACCGCCAATTATGGCCACCTTCTGGCCAACCTCGACCTTCCCTTCCAGAACGTCTCCCGCCTGGACGGCCTGAGCTTTGTCCAGTCCGGAAATATCGGGAACGAATGGCTTAACACCGGTGCCCACAACCACCGCGTCAGGGTTGAATTCAGCAACTGCGGTCGCGGTGGCTTCTTTGCCAGGCTGAATCTCGACGCCTAGTTTCTGCAACTGCGTCTCCAGATATTTGTAAAGCGGGGCGATTCTATCCTTGTGCGGTGGTATCGCCGCCTGGACGAGCTGCCCGCCGAGGCGCGATTCTTTTTCCCACAGCGTTACCTGATGGCCCCGCAGGGCAGCGACCCTCGCCGCTTCCATGCCCGCCGGTCCGCCGCCAACAACGAGTACCTTCTTGGGCCTGGCTGCGGGCACAATCTCGCTTTCCTTCTCACGTCCCAGGGCAGCGTTTGCCGAGCAGCGTATGCCCACCACCGCCGGGTTGCGCAGGTCATCGCGGCAGCCATTACAGATGATGCAGGGGGTTATATCCTCCGTCTTGCCCGAGGCCACTTTATTCGACCATTCCGCGTCCGCCAGCATTGCCTTACCGATAGCGATAAGGTCCGCTTTTCCTTCCTTCAGCATCCGCTCTCCGTCCTCAGAAGTGATACGGCCGACGGCAATTACCGGAATTGAGACCGCCTTCTTGATCCCTTCCGCCAGCTCTTCAAGAATCGCCGGGACAAAGGTAGGCGTGGTACGGTTTACCGGTGTTGTCGGCCCCCAGGATGATACGTGGATCGCCGCCAGACCGGCATCCTGTGCCAGACGCGCCGTTTGCCTGGCGTCCTCCAGAGTTATGCCCTCCACCCCGTATTCCTTGCCATCCATGCGGCACCAGACAGGATAGTCCTCGCCAACTGCCTCTTTCACAGCCGCGATTATTTCCAGGAGAAAACGGGCTCGGCGGTGTAAACCCCCGCCATACTCATCATCCCGTTTATTTGAAGTCGGCGACAGGAACTGGTCAATGAGGTAGCCGTGCGCGGCGTGAAGTTCCACTCCATCAAAGCCAGCTTTCTGGGCCCGGATGGCAGCCTCAGCAAAGTAGGCGACAGTTTCGGCAATCTCCTCAACCGTCATCTCCCTGGGCATCTCACCACCGGCCATGGGTAGCGGGGACGGGGCAACGGGCTGCAGGCCGCTCAAAGCCTCTTTAGCCTGGCGGCCGCCATGGTGGAGCTGAACGGCAATTTTGGCGCCGTGCCTGTGGACCGTGTCAGTCAGTTCGCTCAATTTGGGAATGAATTTATCGTCGCTGATGCCGAGCTGGTTGGCAAAAGCCCACCCCTGCCGGTGAACATAGGTCGCCTCCACGATAATCAGCCCCGCACCGCCCCGGGCACGTGCTTCGTAGTAATCCTTGGTACGCTCGGTGACAAAACCATCATCGGCGGCGTATCTGGTGACCATCGGGGGCATGACAACCCGATTTTTAAGCTCCATACGCCCGATGCGGATCGGTTCCCAGAGTTTTCCGCTCATAGCAGCTTCACCTCCTTGATTCAGCTACTCAGGTATTATCTTATTTTGCAGGCAGCTGCGATGCCGCCCATTCAATACCCAGTTCTCCAAGTCTGCCAGGTGTCGGTACCCCATTGGGCCAGCCCATCATCTGGTAATAAAGCGCTTTGCCTTCCTCAAAAGCCTTGGGGTCAAGCGCTACCTTGAGCGGCCCGGAAGGCTGGGGAGAGAAGAAACGCTTCGGCATGGTATCATCTTTAGCCGTGAAACCCTCTCTCAGGTTGAAGACCCGCGCCATGTTCACCGCCCGTTCACCCACCTTCATCAGCTCGAAGAACGTGGTGTCCCAGCCGGTCACCGCTCTGACCAGTTGCGTGAGACGCTCCAGGCCAACAAAGCTCAGTGACATGACAAAGTAGCAGCAGACCGCACAGTTGAGGAAGTGCATATATTCAGAGTAATACTTGAGCAATCGGATTTTGGCCGGGGACAGGTCATCGGCCGCCATCGGCTCCAGTATGCCAATCGGGTATAATGCCTCCAGCATCGGCCCTATATTTGTATAGACCGTGTCGTGGATATTTTGGCAGTGGTCGGCACCGGTCGGGGATATGGCATAGCCAACGCCCAGGCCCTGCTTCAGACGTGGCTCATGCATGGGCAGTTCCTGTCCCTTGATGTGCATCGCATATTCCTCGGCCGCCGGCCCGAGCTTCTTGGCCACCCGCGCCACACCCTCGGCCAGTGTGTCGCCGAAGCCCTGGCGCAGCGCAATCTGCTCGACCAACTGCACCATAGCTTCGGTACTGCCGAAGCGGAGCTCTATGCCTCCAGTATCTTTGGTACTCAGCAGCCCGTTTTCAAAACACTCCATGGCGAAGGCGATGGTCGCCCCACAGGAGATAGTGTCCAAACCATAGGCATTTGCCAGCTCATTTCCCTTGGAGATGGCCGGCAGGTCAGTTATGCCGCAATCAGGGCCGAAGGCAGCAATCGTTTCATATTCGGGACCGCCGTATTGCGGGTCAACGACATAGGGCTTATCCACCTTCACCTCGCGCTTGCACTGTACCGGGCAGGCAAAGCAAGCCCTTCGCTTCACGAAAATAGTGTCCAGCATGGCCTGTCCGTCTATCTTATTGGCACCCTCAATGGAGCCAAGCTTGAAATTAAGCGTCGGTAGACCCCCCACCGGATTAAGAACCGCGACTACCCGTGCCGTGCCAAAATCATGCATCCCTTTATTGGTTATCGGCGTGTTATCCGCAATCCACTTGGCAATTTCCTTGAAGGTCGTGGCATCAGCGATTGACACGCGCTGGTGCCCGCGGACGGCTATCGCCTTCAGTTTTTTTGAACCCATCACCGCGCCCATGCCCGTCCGGCCAGCGGCGGCATCAAGGTCATTCATAACACAGGCGAACCTGACCAGGTTCTCTCCGCCGGGCCCAATATAGGCCACCTTGATCTGCCGGTCGCCAAGCTCTTCGCGGATGGTATTCTGACACTCCAACGTCTTCATCCCCCACAAATGGCGAGCGTCTTTGAGTTCGGCCTTGCCATCCTGGATATAAAGATAGACCGGTTTCTCTGCCTTACCCTCTATGATGATGGCGTCAAAGCCGGCCATTTTCAGTTCCGCGCCCCAGTAGCCTCCGGAGTCAGCCTCGCCAAACCCCCCGGTGAGCGGCGATTTGCCACCTACGCTGTGCCGACCACAACCTCCGGCTGGCACCCCGGTCAGCGGTCCAGCGGCAAAGATGAGCTTGTTATCCGGGCTCAGGGGCTCAACACCAGGTTTAAGTTCCTTCAGCAGGAAATAGCCAATAAAGCCGGACCCACCAAAATACTGCCGATAGAAATTCTCTGGATACTCTTCCGTCTTGACACGTCCTGAGGAAAGATCGACTCTTAAAATCTTGCCGTTGTACCCGTTTGGCATAAGTTACCTCCTCATTGAAAAATCTCGTCCATTAGTATAAGGCATAGACCAGAAACCCGCAACAATAGAAAAAGACTAACGTGAGCCAACTGGAAGACAAGCGCGGTTTATATGATATAATATAAAGACGGCCGCAGTAGCGGATATGTTTCAGGCCGTATAGCACCAAAGAAGAGGAAACTGTCCGTTTTTGAGCCATACTGCGCATTGCCAGATTAGTTCATAATGGTAAATATACTCAGACTGCCGCAGCTCGCCTGTGACGAAACGAAAGCGCTGGCACTGCCCCTCCCCGATGACTGGCAAATCGAGACGGGCTATATGGCTGGTTACAATCGCCCTGCTTTAAAACGGGAAGAGGTGAGAACGGCTCTCTGCGGACCAACCGGTGCTCCGAGACTGCGAGAACTGGCCAGAGGGAAAAAGGAAGCGGTCATTCTCTTTGATGACCAGACGCGAGTAACCAGAATAGCCGAGATAGCACCTCTCGTCCTTGAAGAACTGGCCGCCGCCGGTGTTCCCGATGATAGAGTACGGTTTGTCTGCGCACTGGGTTTACATGGCCCGATGTACCGCCGACATTTTATTCAGAAGCTCGGCGAAGATATTGTCTCCCGGTTCCCCGTTTACAACCACAACGCCTTCGGTAACTGCACCTACGCCGGCACTACGACCACGTATGAGACGAAAGTGTATATAAACGAAGAGGTAATGAAGTGCGACCTGAAGATTGCCATCGGCTTAGTCGTGCCACACCACATTGCCGGGTTCAGCGGTGGCGGGAAGATAATTCTGCCCGGCATAGCCTCCTCTGAAACCGTCCAGTATAATCATATGATGGCTCAGAAAAGCCGGGAAAAGCAAAAAGAGAAGCCGGAAATCGGCATGGCCCTTTACGACCATAACCCTATGCGCCGAGATGTTGCTGAGGCAGCCAGGATGGTAGGCATGGATTTCCTCGTTAACTGCCTGGTAAATGGGCAGGGGGAGACAGTGTCAGTCCACACCGGTGACCTTATCGCCGCGCATAGTGCCGCCGTGCAGGAAGCGAAAACTCACTACCTGACGCCGGAGACAGTGGCAAAGGATATCGTTATCGCCAATGTCTCATCCCCGAACAATGTCACCTCGGTCGGTCTGCTTATCTCCTTTCCTGCGCTGAGAAACGGTGGTGACGTGGTCCTTATCGCCAATTACCCCGAGGGCCGCGTCCCTCACTATCTTGGGGGTCGCTGGGGAAAAGATACCTGGGCAGTGCAGCACCGGCGGGTACAGATACCGGAGAAGGTAAACCGCCTGATTGTCTATAATGAATACCCTCATCCGGGAAGTAACTGGTTTGATGACGACGATAGAATCATTTACTGCCACCAATGGCAGGAAGTTTTACAGCTCCTCCGGGAAAAACATGGCAGCAATGCCAGGGTTGCCGTTTTCCCCAATGCTGATATACAGTATTGCTTGTAGTACGTTAAAAGGAGTCCATAATGTCGAACAAGCTCAGATTGCCACAAATGGCCTGGTACGGCACGAAAGAACTGGAGCTATCTCTGCCAGATAACTGGCAGGTGGAGATGGGCTACATGACCGGCTATGACCGGCCTGCCCTGAGCCTCGAACAGATTAAAAAAGCAGTCACCGGCAAACTGATTGGCACATCGCCGCTTCGCGAACTGGCCATGGGAAAGAAAGAGGTAGTCATCATCTTCGACGATATGACCAGGGTAACCCGCGCGGCGGAAATTGTCCCCTTTGTGCTCGAAGAGCTGGCCGCCGCCGGCATTCCTGACAGCAATATCCGCTTTATTGCCGCGCTGGGCTGCCACGGCGCCATGAATCGACTCGACTTCGTAAAGAAACTGGGCGAGGAGACGCTGGCCCGCTTCCCGGTCTACAACCACAACCCCTATGCCAACTGCACGTACGTCGGTACTACGAAGACCTATGGAACCAAAATCTACGTAAATGACGAGGTAATGAAGTGCGACCTTAAAATCGCCATCGGCTCGGTGGTGCCCCATCCCAGTACCGGCTTTGGCGGGGGCGGGAAAATCATCCTCCCCGGGGTGACTTCATTCGAGGCCATCGAACATAACCACAAGATGTTCCGCCAGGCTCAACTGGCGAAAGGGCCTCAGTACACGGGTCACGGCGTCTACGACGGTAACCTGGGACGTCTGGACATAGAAGAGGCAGGCGATTTTGCCGGCCTTGACGTCCTCATCAACTGCGTAGTCAATATGTGGGGGGAAACAGTGGCCGTCTATGCCGGAGCGTTGAGACCGGCCTATGAAGAAGCGGTTAAGGAAGCAAAGCAGCACTATCTGACGCCAAAGCTGGCCAATAAAGATATCGTCATCGCCAATGCCTTCGCCAAGGCGAACGAAGCCTGGATCGGCCTGTCCATCACCTTTCCAGCACTCAAGCCCGAGGGAGGAGATATCGTCGTTATCGCCAACCACCCGGAGGGACAGGTAACGCACTACCTTTTGGGGCCATTCGGGGAGACAATCTGGGGTCCGCTGCGAAAGGAACGTAAAATTCCCTCTCAGGTCAACCGCCTCATCGTCTTCACTGAATATCCTGACCTCCAGAGTTGCTGCTGGTTCGGTGGCAGGGACAGGGCAATATTTTTACACCGATGGGATGACGTCCTGAAGGTGCTTCAAGAAAAGAATGGCAATGGTGCTGCCGTTGCCGTTTATCCCAACGCCGAAATTCAGTACAGCCCGTAATCGATGCCTGAGAGCACGCGGTCTCACTTTTAGGGGTTACCATTATTCGATATTTAGATGCAGGAACATCCGGGCCAGATAACCAATGACGAAGGCCAGCGCCGCCACACCAAGACTGAGCAGCACCATCTCGGAAAACCGCCTACGGAAGGAAATCTCTCTGGCTACCGAGATGTAAAAGCTGAACAGGAAGACCACCACAATAGCGTTGAAAATCATAACCCCCAGAGACAGGTAGACATTATCAAAGATGAGGTAGGGGAAGAGCAAAAAGAGGAAGGTAACGATATTGGTCAGCCCGCCATAGAGGGCCGCCTTTAAAGGACTGCGTCCGCCCTCGCCCGATTTTGTCGCCAGGTATTCGGTACTGGCCACGGAGAGCACCATCACCGTTCCGGTAATCAGCCCGACGAGCACAATCAGCTTGGAATCAGGCAGTGCCAGCGTCAGACCGGCCAGTGTCCCGGTGAGTTCCACCAGCGCCACATTCAAGCCTCGCACCATATCCGCCGTGTAGCGGAGTCGCTCTTCATCAATCAAACGGATAAGCTGTCGCTCGTGCCTGTGCTCATCACGGGCAATATCGGAAGCCGCCGGAACGAAGTTAGCGATTTCAGCATAAGCTACCTGTGCCTTCTCTTCCCCTTCCTCCATCAGCTTTATGCCGAAGGTAAGCCCGAAAACGCGTGAAACAAGGTAGTAAAGCCATATCTTGAACCGGCTCGGATGTGCCTTTTCACCGGTATACTGCTGCCACAGGTCATGGTGCCCCAGCTCATCTTTAGCAATACGCTGGAGAACACTCTGGTTATGAGGGTCTTTTACCGATTTCGCCAGTTTTTCATAGATGAAATGCTCGGTTATTTCACCCTTCTGCATGGTCAGGATTTTCGATTTAACTTCAGATGGTAACGCTGACATGGTTTAAACAAAGACGTTATGTAAAATATATGGCATCCATATCTCCGAGTCATCCTGAAGCGCTTTGCGCCCCGTCTCGGTAAGAGCGGTAAGCATCATATATACTGGCCTGGCGACCTCTTTTCCCCTCCAATTATTAAGCGCATTATGGAGTCA
>SOKS01000107.1 GCA_004375725.1 Dehalococcoidia bacterium
ACTCAGCAGCGCCGCGAGAAACTGGAACGGCTCCGCGGTCATGGTATCGACCCCTACCCCCACCGCTACCAGCGCAGCCACACCACGCAGGAGGCAGTTTATCTGCTTGAGCAGAACGAGGCAGGGCAGGCCGAGGAGAAGCAGGTCAGCGTTGCCGGGCGGATTATGGCCATCAGGCGGATGGGGAAAAGCGCCTTCGCCGACATCCGCGACGGCTCGGGCAAGATGCAGCTGCTTTTCCCGGATATGGACAAGGCCTCTAAAGAGCAGGGCCAGCTCTTTAAGGAACTGGATATTGGTGACTTTATCGGTGTGGAAGGACAGGTGCTCCGCACCAGAACCGGCGAACCGACCGTTGGCGTGAAGCATTTCACCCTGCTCGCCAAATCATTGCAGCCGCTGCCGGAAAAGTGGCACGGTCTCAGCGATGTGGACACCAGGTACCGGCAGCGCTACCTTGACCTTATCAGCAACCCGGAGACCCAGGTAACTTTCAAGATTCGCAGCCAGATTATCAACGCCATACGGCAGTTTCTCAACGAGCGTGACTTTATTGAAGTGGAGACGCCGGTGCTGCAGTCAGCCGCCGGCGGTGCCCTGGCCCGACCCTTCGTCACCTACCACCACGCCCTCGACCAGGACTTTTACCTGCGCATTGCGCCGGAACTTCACCTCAAGCGACTGATTGTCGGCGGTCTGGACCGGGTTTATGAGCTGGGACGTATCTTCCGCAATGAAGGCGTCTCCACCAGGCACAACCCGGAGTTCACCATGCTGGAAAGCTACCAGGCGTATGCAGATTACAACGACGTGATGGACATGCTCGAGGAAATGGTCGCCTGGGTCAGCAAAAAGGTGCTGGGCACCACCAAAATAAAGTACGGCGATTATTCTATAAACTTCAAGCCGCCCTGGCCACGCCTCACCCTGCGCGAAGCCGTTGAGCAGTACAGTGGCATCGATTTCGTCACGTATCCCACTGCCGACGGGCTGAGAGATAGAATGAGGGATAAGATGAAAGCCCTCGGGCTTAAGGTTGACCCGGAGAAGAACTGGGCAAAACTGGTGGACGAGCTCATTTCTACCTTTGTTGAGCCAGGCCTCATCCAGCCCACCTTCCTCAAGGACTACCCGGTATCAATGTCGCCACTGGCCAAGACCAAACCCGGTGAGGAGCGGGTGGTGGAGCGCTTTGAGACATTTGCCGGCGGCATGGAGATCGCCAATGCCTTCTCCGAACTCAACGACCCGCAGGAGCAGCGACAGCGCTTCGTCCAGCAGCAGAAAGAGCGCCAGGGTAAAGATGAAGAGAGCTGGACCATTGACGAGGACTACCTGCTGGCCCTGGAATACGGTATGCCGCCCACCGGCGGCCTGGGCGTGGGCATCGACCGCCTGGTGATGCTGCTCACCAACCAGTCATCTATCAGAGAAGTAATACTGTTCCCGCAGCTCAGGGAGAAATCATAATAAAATTGAAGAGGATTATTAAAGAAACTAAATCTCCCGAACCAGGGGGGTGAGGTAGATAAAAATTAAAGAGGAAATCTATGCTTGACATTAGATTTATCCGTGAAAATACCGGGGCCGTCGAGGAAGCGCTGAAAAACCGGCAGGACAGCGCCCCCATTGACAGGATATTGCAGCTTGACACCGACAGACGGAAGAAGATTCTGGAACTGGAGAGCCTCCGACATACCCGCAAAGAGTCGGCACGAGAAAGAAAGGTAGACAAAGCGTCGGCGGAAGAGGCGCGCGATTTACGCTCCATGATACGCGACCTCGAGGAAGAGGTGAAGATAATAGATGGCCAGCTTGAGGACCTGCTGTTGCAGGTGCCCAATATCCCCCACCCCTCCGTACCCGTCGGTAAAGGAGAAGATGACAACGTATCGGTGCGGACATGGGGTGAACCGAAAAAGTTCGACTTTACCCCCGCCCCCCACTGGAAGCTGGGGGAAACGCTGGACATCATCGACTTCGAGCGCGGGGTGAAGCTGTCCGGCACCAGATTCTACGTCCTGAAAGGACTCGGTGCCCGGTTGCAGCGCGCCCTCATCTGGTTCATGGTTGACCTCCACACCAGCCGGCACGGTTATCAGGAAATCTACCCGCCATTCATGGTGAGACGCGAGTGCCTTGTTGGCTCCAGCCAGCTGCCCAAGTTCGCCGACAACCTCTACCACGAC
>SOKS01000139.1 GCA_004375725.1 Dehalococcoidia bacterium
ACTCCGAGACCACGTCCAGCCAGGACGTTACCGAGGAATACGTGGACCTTGAGGCAACACTCCGCAACCTGGAAGCCACCGAGGTGCAGCTTCTGAAACTCATGGAGAAAGCGGTGAAGGTAGAGGACATTCTCAATGTCCAGCGTGAGCTGTCCAGAGTGCAGCAGGACATCGAGCGGACCAAGGGACGCATGCAGTACCTGGAGCGTACCTCGGCGATGTCGCTCATCCAGGTCTCGCTGGAGCAGTCCAAAGTGGAGGTATGGTTAAGCGCCAGTAAGGTAACGGCGAAAGAGGGAGAACATATTCGTTTTGACAGTGATGTGGGCGGCGGCATCCGACCTTACAGCTACGAGTGGGACTTTGGCGACGGCAATACCAGCACCGACAACAACCCGAGGCATCAATATAAGTCAAAAGGAACCTATACTGTTACGCTGACAGTCACCGACGACCGCGGCAATCAGGATACGGAAAAGAGGAGTGAATACATCACGGTACTGCCCGGCTGGAGTGCCGGCAGCATCGTTGACGGCGCCTGGAGTGGGCTGGTCACCTTTGGACGGGCGCTGGCCAATATTTTCATCTGGCTCGGCATTTTCAGCCCGGTATGGATAGTAACCGGCGTTATACTGTATTTCTTCTGGTGGCGCCGCAGAAAGAAACGTGCCTGAACAAGGAGGGCAACGAGCATGAACCTGTCCCGATTTTCCCTGGCAGGCAGGGTGGCTCTGGTAACTGGCGGCAGTAGAGGCATTGGCCGTGCCATTGCGCTGGCCTTTGCCGATGCCGGGGCAGATGTCGCTATCAGCGGCCGGAAACTCCCTGATTTAGAGTCAGTGGCCGACGAGATTGGGAAGAAGGGCGTGAAAAGCATGGCGGTGGCCAGCCATATCGCCAGGGGCGAAGAATCAAAAGCCCTGGTGGCTAAGGTGAAGGGGGAGTGGGGTAAAATCGACATCCTGGTCAATAACGCCGGCACCAGCCCTTACTACGGACCGCTGCTGGAGGCCGAGGAATGGGCCTGGGACGCGACCATGAACGTCAACCTCAAGGGGCCATTTCTACTGAGCCAGGTGGTGGCCGGGATAATGAAGGAGCAGGGGGGCGGCAGCATTATCAATATGGCGTCGATTATGGGCATGGTTCCCAGTGAGATAGGCTTTTACAGTGTGACCAAGGCTGGTCTGATTATGCTCACGAAGGTTTTGGCCAAGGAGTGGGGCCAGTACAAAATCAGGGTAAATGCCATTGCCCCGGGTGTGGTCAAGACCAGGCTGAGCGAGGCCTTGTGGAAGGACCCGGTGAAGGGTGAGGAGGCGGCAAAGAGCAAGGCGCTGGGCTATATCGGGGTGCCCGAGGACATTGCCGGAGCGGCGCTTTTCCTCGCCTCTGATGCCTCGAGCTACGTTACCGGGGAAGTTATCGTGGTTGACGGCGGTGAACTCGTCGGGCCGGCACCAGATTACGGAGCCTGACCTAACTCTCTGGAGAAGAAAAGGCTCTGACCTTCTGTATTACCTGTTCGGGTATATCTTTTTCCGCCACGGGCATGAGGTCAACCATTCCTCCGGCTATCACAATGAAGTTCTTTGCCAGGCTGCGGAAACTTTCTTTGTTACCACACATCCTGGGGCACCCGCACAGTATGACCACCACGTCGATAGGGTCATCGTCCGGCGAAACGAGCTGTAGCTCTGGCGCGTTTTCGATTGCCTCTTTCAGCTTGTTGCCGATTTGAATAAGGTCAATGAGAGGATTGCAGGAACCGCAGTATTTTAAGGTTACCTTCAGCTTGTAATCCGTCACACCAGTTTTGGCTGCTCCCCGATCTTGGCCAGCTTCTGGGCCAGCCGCTTCTTGCGTTCCCAGTTGGCGCGCCGCATAATCATAATCCGCTGCGCCTGCGGTGAACCGGCACCGTGCATCGATTCGGTCATTGCGGTGCCGCAGGTCATGCCTTCGATTAGCCTGAGTAGACGCATTCTGGTCTCAGTGGGCACATCGGTCACGCCTTTAAGGTACTTGTCCACGTATTTGCCGACCCTGGTGTCGCCCCAGTCGAATTCCGAGGGCATGGTCGCCAGCAAACCACCGGCGGTATCCTGGGCGAGTCTGGCCATCTCGTAAATATATCGAGTAACATTGAGTTTGGTGACATTGGCCAGAAGTGGGTCGGCCATG
>SOKS01000198.1 GCA_004375725.1 Dehalococcoidia bacterium
AAGGGCTCCAGGGCGGCTTCAGGCCATTCCTCGGGGGGGGAGTCGTAGACCTCCATGGCGATTCTGGGCAGGCGCGGCATCTCGCCTTCGAAAAGGTAGAACGGATAGCAGCTCTCTCCGCCAACGACGACGGCCTTATCACCCGTGCCCAGTTTGATTTCTTTAATTTTACCGGTATAGGTGGTCTTTGGTATCTCAAATGCCATTTCTATCTCCTTTTCCTAGGCTGGAGTCTTGCGTTTTTCGCTGCCAAACCAGTCTTTTCCGTACCAGTATCGTTCCGCAGTGCGAAGGTATTTCAGTTTGTCGGCTCGATTTTCCAGTTTCTGCCGCCACTTCCCCATCTCTTCACCCTCGGGCTTTCCCTTCTCGTAAGTTGCCCCGAGCACTTCCACCTTGTCGCGATTTGGTGCGCCAGTTTCCTCAACCTTATTTTCTTCCATAATTGCCTCCTTCTAAGCCAGGCCTGCGGCTAGCTTGGCTGCCTTTACCGTATTCAGCATCAGCATGGTTATGGTCATCGGCCCAACGCCTCCCGGCACCGGCGTTATGGCGCTGGCCTTTTCTTTTATACCCTCAAAATCAACGTCGCCAACCAGAATGGCTTTGCCCTCCGCTGTCTTACCGACCCGGTTCACGCCGACGTCAATTACCACCACACCCTCTTTGACCATATCGGCGGTAACGGCTTTGGGTCGGCCGGCGGCTACTATCAGTATATCAGCCCTTCGGGTGTGAAAGGAAATATCGCGGGTGCCGGTATGACAGATGGTGACCGTGGCATTGGCCCCTGGCCTTTTCTGCAACAGCATATTGGCAATCGGCTTGCCGACGATGTTGCTCCGGCCAACGACGACAACCTCGGCGCCTTCTATCTGCACTCCAGACCTGACCAGCAGCTGTTGAATGCCATGCGGGGTACAGGGCAGATAGTCCGGCTCCCCTATCATTAATCTCCCCACATTTACCGGATGAAATCCATCCACGTCTTTTTTGGGGTTGATGGCGTAGAGGATTTCCGTTTCAACGAGGTGCTTTGGGAGGGGAAGCTGCACCAGGATGCCGTGTATCTTCGGGTCTTTATTCAGCCGGTCAACGAGCGCCATTAATTCATCCTGAGAAGTCTTCTCGGGCAGGTCAAGCCTTTCCGAGTAGATGCCCAGTTCAATAGAAGTTTTTTCCTTGGCTCCCACGTAAGACTGTGACGCCGGGTTCTCACCGACCAGTACGGTGGCCAGGCCCGGCACCAGGTTGTGCTTTGCTTTGAGCTGGGCAATCTCCTGTTTCAATTCCTCACGAATCTGTTTGGCTATTTCCGTCCCGCTGATAATCTTTGCCGTCATTGCTTTACTCCTCTAAAGCGTTTTTATCGCTTTGACTTTATCTTTTAACAGTTCGGCCATCAGGGTATCAACCGCATTCGTCGCCTGGCAATCGGGCAGGTCGAGGAGCGGTTTCATCGCCATGTCAGATTCACTCACGGTATCATCCAGAGGAATGATGGCGGCTGGCTCGATTCCAAGCCGGGTCATTTCTTCACTTACATGCGGGTCTATGCGGTCGGGAACCATATTTATGATAACTGACTGCCTTTTTACCACCAGCTTGAGTTCATCAACGAGTTCTCTGACGCGGGCGATGGTACGGACGCCTTTCACCGAGTGGTTGGAAACGAGGAGCAGTTCGTCAATGTTCTGCGTGGTGCGGCGGCTCAGGTGCTCCATCCCGGCTTCGTTATCCATAACAATGTACGGGTAGTTACCGGCCATGCTGTCCATGAATTTGCGGAGGAGCAGGTTGGGATAGCAGTAGCAGTCGGGGCCCTCTCCCCGGCCCATAGTCACCAGGTCAAGGCCCTTGCTTTCCACCATGGCATCGTTGAGTCTCACTTCCAGGTATGCTTCCTTGGTCATTCCCGGCGGGATGTTGATTTTCTCTTCATTGAAGGTGGCAATGATGGCGCCAACGGTCTGCCTGATACTGAGCCCGAGGCTCTCACCGAGGTTGGCATTGGGGTCGGCATCCACCGCCAGAATTGGCCCCAGGCCGTTCTGCTTCAGGTAGCGGACGACCAGGCTGGCAACGGTGGTCTTGCCACTACCGCCTTTGCCGGCAACGGCAATATTATAGCTCAAATTTTGGTCCTCTCTTTGGGGTTATTGTTTGACCTTCCGGCCAGTTTTTTGCTCACCGTGGGAAATTCCTCGGTATTGGTGTGCGGCAGGAACAGCGCGGCTACGTAATTATTCATGAAGTCCACATTCTCGCTCAGCTCGAAATTGGTCATCATCTGGGCCACTCTGCGGGCATCGTCAAGCAGGTCTGTGGAGAAAGATGTCAGCCTGGCGCCCAGAAGTGAGCCATTGCCGATGAAGATAAATCGTTCCTCGGGCAGTTCAGGGAGCAGGCCGATGGTGATGGCCCTTTTAATGTCAATATGGCTGCCGAAAGCACCGGCGATAATCACCTGGTCGAAGTTGCAGCATTCAATACCCACGCTTTTACTCAGGGTCTGGCAGCCGGCATACATGGCTGCCTTGGCGCGCATCAGATTATCAATATCAACCTCGGTAATCACGATATCACTGCCAGTCTGCGTTTCCGCTGCCCGGGCCAGGACGTACTCGTAGCCATCGGCGCCCTCTCTGACTCGCCTGGTGGACAGGTCCTGGTTGAACTTGCCGTTCTGCCCGATGACGCCGGTTTCCAGCATCTCGGCAACCGTATTAATCAAGCCCGAACCGCAGATACCTTTTGGCCTGGCGTTGCCGATGGTGCCGATTTTCGGTTCGAAAGTGGCCGGGTTGATTTTAACATCCTCTATGGCGCCCTCGGCGGCAATGATACCATGCTTGACGCCGCCCCCCTCAAACGCCGGCCCCGCGGAGCAAGAAGCGGTGACCATCCAGTCTGAGTTACCAACTACTATTTCTCCGTTGGTGCCGACATCCATGAAAAAGGTCAATGCCTTTCTCTGGTGCACGCCGGAACCGACAATCCCGGAGACAATGTCCCCGCCCACGTAGCTGGCCACCGCCGGGAAGGAGAAGAGGTGGGCGTGGTCACTGACCTGAATCCCCAGCGAGTTTGCCGGCACCGGGGGGAAAAAGTTGGCCACGGGCGTATAGGGTGTCAATCTGAGGTACTGAGGGTTGAGGCCGAGCAAAATCTGGGTCATGGTGGTATTGCCGGCAGCCATAATATGGCTGATGTGTTCTGTCTCAATCTTGCTCTGGTCCTGCAGTTCCCCGATGATGTCATTGATGGTGGCGACAACCGCCTGTTGCAGTTTCTTCAGGCCACCCGTTTTCTGGCAGTAGGCAATACGGGTGATGACGTCTTGCCCGTAGCGTATCTGGCCGTTGTAGGCCATGCTCTCGGCAACGACCCGGCCTCGGTTTAAATCGAGCAATTGCCCGCAGACGGTGGTGGTGCCGATGTCAAAGGCCAGCGAGTAATGCTTATCTCTGGTGTCCCCGACCTCGATATTTATCACTCGCGGCCGGCGTCTGTCTCCGGCCCTTGGTTTCACCGCAGTAACCAATGTCGTTACGGTAGCTTTCCAGTCGCCATCACGTAGCGTCCTGGCCAGTTTTTTCATCACCTGGAAGTCGATGGACAGGTTGCTCAGATGGTAACGCTGCTTGAGTCCCCGGAGCAGGCGGGAAAGGTCGCTGGAGTTGTCATCCAGCGTGGGCGGCGGCAGCTCCACGAAATATTTGCTCAGGGGGGGCACAAACCGCCAGCCGGTGGCGAGAACTTCAGAGACTCTCTTCTGTTCACGGGCCAGGACGGCTTTTTCCAGCCTTGACTCAACCGGAACGTATATGGACAAATCGGAGAGAACCCGGCTCTGACAGGCCTGTCTGATTCCTTTACTGAATTCCTCGCCGGTGATTTTATCGGTTCGGGTGGTCTCTACATCGCCTTTTTCAACCTGTACTTTGCAAGTACCACAGGTGCCAGCACCACCGCAGGAAGCGTAAATACGCACCCCGGCGGCAATAGCCGCCTGCAACAGATCCTCTCCCTGGTCCACCACAATTTCCACGTTGTCCGGGTTGAAGTGGACCTTGTATTTTTTCTTTTCTACTGTCTTGGCCATCTACATTAATATTAAGTATTATTAGGTTGTTTAGAAGAGTCCCCGTACCTTGCCTGTATCGACATCTACATCAACCTTGCGGAAGGCCGGGTCGGAGCTGGTGCCGGGCATCAGGCTGATGGTGCCGGCGCAGGGGCAGAGGAATTTGGCTCCAGAGTAAATAAGGATGTCGCGGATGGGCAATGTCCAGTCCTTGGGCACTCCCTTTTGTGCCGGGTCGTGGGTGAGGGACAGATGGGTCTTCACCATCATGGTGGCATACTCGTCGTATTGGGGGTCAGCCTCAAAGGCTTTCGCTTTAGCTTCCGCGTCCGGCGTCCAGGAGACACCATCGGCGCCATAGACCACCTTGGCTATCTTTTCCACCCGCTCGCGCAGTTTCATCTCCATCGGGTAGAGGAACTGGAAGTCGTTCTGGTCATTGCAGGCGTCTATGACAGCATCGGCAAGCTCCAGAGCACCATCACCGCCGTTTGCCCAGTGTGAGGATACAGCGCAGCGTGCCCCGGCTGCCTCGGCGGCCTTCTTTACCACGGCTACCTCTTCCTTGGTATCGGTTTGGAATGAGTTGACGCAGACCACCGGGTTGATACCGGACTTGCGGATAACACCGATGAGGTGCAGCATATTGGGCAGACCTTTCTCCACGAGTGCCACGTTTTCCCTGGTATATTCGTCAGGCAGGGCAAGGCCAGCCACCACCTTGGGGCCGCCACCGTGCATCTTCAGGGCGCGGATGGTGGTGGTGAGCACGGATACGTGCGGCTTAAGGCCGCTGTTGCGGCACTTTACATTCCAGAACTTCTCAAAACCGATGTCAGCGGCGAAGCCGCTCTCGGTGACGTGATAGTCGAATAATTTGAGGCCAACGCGGTCACCGATTATGGAGGACTGGCCCACGGCGATATTGGCAAAGGGACCGGCGTGAACCATTACCGGTTGATACTCGGTACTGGAACAGAGAGTTGGATTAATGGTATTGCGCATCCAGGCGGTCATAGCCCCGCCTACCTCTAAGTCGCCGGTGGTTACCGGATTGCCCTTTTTGTCATAGGCCAGGGTAATCTCATCCATCCGTTGGCGCAGGTCAGCCAGGTCCCTGACGATGGAGAGCATTGCCATCAATTCGGAACCCACGGCGATGCCGAACTTCGACTGCATCGTGTAGCCGTCCATGCGACCACCCAGGCCGATGATTATCTGGCGCAGGCTCTGGGCACAGAAATCCATTATCCAGCCGAACTCCACCCTGGTGGGGTCAATGTCCAGCCGGCGCATCTTGGTCAGCCGGGCGAGCTGCTCGTCATCGTAATTGCGCTCATGCTGCATCCTGGCGGTCAGGGCGACCATCGCCAGGTTATGGGCGTTGATGATATCATTGATATCACCGGTGAGACCCATGGAGAACTCGGTCATAGGGATGAGCAGAGCGTTGCCACCGCCGGCAGCGGTTCCCTTGATATTCATGGTGGGTCCGCCGGAAGGCTGGCGGAGGCAGCCACCGACACTCATGCCCTTCTTTCCCAGACCTTCTATGAGTCCCAGGGAGGTGGTGCTTTTACCTTCGCCGAGTGGGGTGGGAGTGATGGCGGTTACCTCAATATACTTGCCATCGGGCTTGTCTTTGAGGCGGTCGATAATCTTCAGAAAATCAAGTTTGGAGATTTTACCGTAGGGAAGAATCTCGTCCTTCTCCAGCCCCAGCCGTTCACGCCACTCCTCCGGCATTGGCATATTCGCCTCGGCTGCTTCGGCAATCTGCCAGTCCTTCATTTTGGTTGCGTCGTACGCCACGGGGACCTCCTGTATTGTATTTTTAGCGGCTAATCTTATTTAAATCTGGCGGTTTCTTTTACGGTTATCAGTTTCTGATAAATATTCTTTACTTCATTCATAACTACCGGGCTGGCGTCAACCAGAGGTTGATTGGCCAGGTCAGCATCGACGATTGCCTGATCGTAGGGAATGAAGCCAAGGAATTCCAGGTCAGGCAGGCTGGAAATGAGGAAATCGCGGTCAGATTGAGTTCGGATTTTGTTGCCTGCCGCGGCGATATTCTTCAGGCCGATGTCCTCGGCCAGTCCATTTATGGAGCGGGCGGTTTCCAGGCTCCGCCGTCCCGGCTCCACAACCACAATCAATTTATCAACGGCACCGGCGGTCGCCCTTCCCAGGTGCTCTATGCCTGCTTCCATATCCATTATGATGACCTCGTTTCTGGCCAGAAGCAGGTGGCTCATCAATGCTTTGAGCAGCGTATTTTCCGGGCAGTAGCAGCCGGTACCTCCTTTTTTAATTCGCCCCATAACCATCAACCTGATACCGTCAAGCTTTTGCCAGTACTTTTCCGGGAGGTCGTCAACCTTCGGATTCAGTTTGAAATAGGCCCCCGAGCGCCCCGGCTGAGTTTCCGTCCGCTCGGCGATGAGGTCTTTCATTTCCGAAATGGGGACAATATCTTCCGGATGGGCGAAGCCAAGGGTGGCGGCGAGGTTGGCATCCGGGTCGGCATCGATGGCGAGGACGGAATAGCCGGAGGCAGCAAAAATGTGGGCGAGCAGGGATGCCAACAGCGTCTTGCCCACGCCGCCTTTACCACTAATCGCTATCTTCATAGTTTGATACGCAGTAAACCTTATACCCGGTTGCTCCAGGGAGAGTGCATTTGATATTTTGAAGCCGATTTACCCCGCCGCCTATTATACTACCTTATTATTAACGGTGGCAAGAGTAAACGTAGAAATTTGACCAGACTTCGTACTAAACCGCCAGTGTGGAAAGGTGCTTTATTCTTTTCAGCATGTTGGGGTGCGTGGTGAAAATTTCCATCATCTTCTGATTATTTGTTTTTTGACTGCTGAAAAATTAGAATAAGACGGTGTGGTCAGGATAACCTCTATTTTTAAATACTGGTAGACAAGGGGGCAGAAAATGGTGAAAAAGCTGTATCCGGTATGCGCACGCTGTACCAAGGTGGTCTGCTTTCCGCTATTAAAATCAGGTGAAGAACCTCCCATCGATGACGCGCCTGCCTATTGTCCGATGAAGCTGATGCCCGAGTTAATTGAAAAGGTAACCACCGAATATGACCGCCCGGAGGTTAGGGAGTTTGCCCGTCTCGCTTCGGTACAGGAGTTCGAATGTTACGAACAAGTACCGGGGGGCAGGCGCACCAAAATCCCGCGGGTCGAGGAGCTGATCCAGTTTTCCCACAAGTGCAATTATAAGAAACTCGGCATTGCCTTCTGTACCGGACTGGCCAATGAGGCCCGCATCCTGACCGATATTCTGGAGAACAAGGGGTTTGAGGTGGTTTCGGTACGGTGCAAGGTGGGGGCGACACCTAAAGAAAGAATCGGCATCAGGGAAGAGGAGAAGATACGGGGCCCGGGATGGCTGGAGTCAATGTGCAGCCCGATTGTCCAGGCTGAGATATTGAACGCGGTCAAGGTAGATATGGCCATCATGCTTGGCCTGTGCATCGGGCACGATACCTTATTTATTAAATACTGTCGTGTACCCCTGACGGTGCTGGCGGTAAAAGACCGGGTCTTTGGCCACAACCCGCTGGCAGCACTCTACCTTGCTAATACTTCATACTACGGTCGCTTGATGGCCAAAACTGAGGATTAAAA
>SOKS01000033.1 GCA_004375725.1 Dehalococcoidia bacterium
TCTTTGATGAATGGCTGCCCCTGGTCCTGCAGGAAGGCGGCGCGGTAAGTGAGCAGCCTGGCGGCGTCAATCTGCGTGGCCATATCGGCGAGCATCCACTGAATGGCCTGGAAGTTAACGATCGGCTGGCCGAACTGCTGTCGCTCCTTGGCATACGCCAGGGCCCGGTCAAAGGCACCCTGGGCGATGCCCAGCGCCTGAGCGGCGACCGTGACCCGGCTGGCGTCAATGGTGTTGATGGCGATCCTGAAACCGTCACCCTCGTTGCCGAGTCGATTTTCCTCGGGCACAAAACAGTCCTCGAAGGCCAGCTCCGTGGTTGACGAACCTCGTATGCCCATCTTGTTCTCGTGCTTGCCCACGGAAAAACCAGGGGTATCCTTTTCCAAAATAAAGGCGGAAATGCCCTTGTGGCGCAGCGATTTATCAGTGCTGGCGAAAACAAGGATAATGCTAGCTTCGGCACCGTTGGTGATGAAAATTTTGGAGCCGTTGAGAACATAGCCCTTATCCTTGCGGGTGGCGGTGGTCTCCATTGTGGCGGGGTCGCTGCCTGCCCCCGCCTCGGTCAGCGCGAAGGCGCCAAGCACTTGGCCGCTGGCGATAGGAGGCACAAAGCGTTTTTTCTGTCCTTCATCGCCATGCATGAATATCGGTATACCGGTCAGGCCGGAGCTGGCAATAAGAATGGTGCCGGTGGCAGCGCAGACACGGCAGATTTCTTCGATGACGAGGCAGGACTCGGTGGTACCCCCGCCGCTGCCACCGTACTCCTCGGGAAAACCGACGCCAGGGAGCCCGAGTCCCGCCATCTTGGGGATGCTTTCCGCAGGGAACCTGGACTCCTCATCTATTTGAGCAGCTATCGGTTCCAGCTCTTTACTGGCAAAATCGGCGACCATTGTCTTGAGCATCTTCTGCTCTTCAGTAAGGGAAAAATCCATCTCTACCTCCTGGCGAAGTCAGTTGCTGGTGAATTCAACTTATCGTATTAAGCCGTTTTGCGGCCATGTTTATGGCGTTTCTGAATTTGGGCAAGTTCGCTGGCCAGCCGATTGATCAGTTGCCGAGTCGCCGCCTGAGGGTCTGTTTTCCCCTTGGCCAGGTCATCAATAAGCCTGGCCAGATACTCGCCGTGGTCAATATTGGTGATGCAGTCCTTGAGGAGACTTTCCACCGTTTCCATCAGCTCCAGTTTCAATCTCCCTTGCTTCCGTTTCTTCAGCTCACCGGTGCGGGTGAGGTACTCCCGATGCCGGGATATCTCGGCGGCCAGTTCCGTGGTACCCTTGTTATAGATGGCTTCGGTGACGACTATGCCGGGATGCCATTCGTCAGGAAGCCAGCTCCTCATTGAGAGCATGGTCTGGAGGTCGTTTATGGTAATGTCGGCGCCTTCCCTGTCGGCCTTGTTGATGACGAAAATATCGGTGGCTTCCAGTATTCCCGCTTTCATCAATTGAATGGCGTCTTCTGCCCCCGGTGTCATGACGAAAAGGGTGGTATCGGCCACTCTGGTGATATCTATTTCTATCTGCCCCGAACCCACGGTCTCCACCAGAATGATATCCTTACCCATCGCGTCCATGATGTGCATTGCCCCGATAGTGGCCTTGGCCAGGCCGCCCTGCAGGCCTCGCGTCGCCAGGCTCCGGATGAAGACGTCCTTATCCTCACCGTGCTGCTGCATCCTGACCCGGTCGCCCAGCAGGGCGCCGCCGGTAAAGGCGCTCGTGGGGTCAATGGCGATAACACCAATGGTCGTGTGCTCTTTGCGGAAGTGGCTGATGAGGTTGCTGGTCAGGGTGCTCTTGCCGGCACCCGGTGACCCGGTAACGCCGACAATGTACGCCTTTCCCGTATGGGGATAGATATGGCTCATTTCCTGGAAAGCACCGGGAACCTCGTCGGCTATGCCGCTGATGAGCTTAGCGGCGGCGATGGTATCTCCGGATAATACTTTACTGGCCAATTTCGATTTCATTACCAAAGCATCATCCAGCGTTGAATTTACGAGCCACTAAATTATAGTTGAAGAGAGGTATCAATTCAACCGCTCCTCTTTTCGGTCAGCTTCCGTATTATTCTTGACATCGCTTCACCGGCTCTGGCTCTGATGAGTATATCTGCC
>SOKS01000048.1 GCA_004375725.1 Dehalococcoidia bacterium
TTTGCAAAGGGGGAACTGAGCGTCTCCCTTTCGTAAAGGGAGACAGAGAGGGATTTCAACAGGGGGAGGTAAATAAAAAGAGGGGCTGCCGCCCCTCTTAGACTGCCTTATAAAATAGTTTTTGTAATCTTTTCAACCCCACGAATCAACTCATCAACCTCTTCTTTAGTAGGCTCTCTATCGCGTGCATGTGCACACAAATTTCGAATATCTGTAAGTCGCTGAACACCACGCCAATTCGCAGTGTCGTGGACACCTGCATCCTTTAATGCATCATTAAAGTCCGAAAGAACTGGGTTCTTCTTAACTATTTTTAGATTTTTTGAAGAGCAAACCTTAGCCAAATGCCGTTCCAGAACCACACCAGCAATAGTTCCAGCCGAACGTATGTGTCCTGCTTTCCAGAGTTCGATGGCAGCATCAAGTTCACTATCAAGAATTTCAGCTTGCACAAGTCCGTGGATATTAGTAAGGACATCGTCAATACGCGTTTGCGCAGATTCGAAAATTCGGTACTGTTGTACGAAAATCATATATGCATGCCTAAATTCGCCAGTTGAGGGATTATCATCCAAAAGGTAACCTGATATATCATAGAGTGCCTTTTTATCATCATAAAGATTCGTGAATTCGTCCAAGCGTTCAGGTAGTAGTTGCCGTACAATAGGTAACCCCCGTGTATACCAAGCCTGATAGCCGGCCCTGAACCTGCTGTCATCCTTCTTTTTTAACTCACGCATCAGATATAAGCCCTCTTTCAAAAGAGCCTCTATCCATTCTTTTATACTGTTTCGAACATCCACCACTTTATTAGCCTCTCAACATTATTATCATTTATTATATTATACCACCATTATGTCAAGGCACTTTCTCTACCACTTCCCCCACCACCTCTTTCCATTTACTCCCCAATCTCCTCAAGTTCAAGGAAATCTGCGTATGGCCCACCCTGACGCCGTCTTTTATCACCGGCGCCAGTTTCTGGCAGTCGAAGGGGAGGCCTTCAAAGCGCCTTATCACTATCTGGCCGTGCTCGGTGGTGATGGACTCTATCCCCGCCCCAGCGGCCAGCAGTTTTATTCTCACCGCGTAGAGCAGGTTCTGGACTTCACCGGGCAGAGCGCCAAAGCGGTCGAGGAACTCCTGCGCCAGAGGCTCTAACTGTTCCATTTCCTCCACCTTGACCAGCTTCTGGTACAACCCTAATCTGGTCTCGAGGTCAGATACGTAGTCCTCGGGGATATAGGCGTCCAGGGGCAGGTCAATGGCCGGTGTGGGGAGGCGGGGTGGTTTTATCTCTTCTTCTTTAACGCCCGCCAGCTTTGCCTTCTGCTGCTCCACCGCCTCGGCGAGCAATCTACAATACAGGTTAAAGCCGATGGCGGTGATATACCCGCTCTGCTTCGTCCCCAGCAGCGTGCCGGCGCCCCTTATCTCCAGGTCCTTCATGGCGATGCTGAACCCGGCACCGAGCTCGGTGGCCTCGTAGATAGTGCGCAGGCGTTTCTGCGCCGTCGGCGTCAGGCGCTTCTCCCGGTCATAGAGAAAGTAGGCATGGGCCAGGCTGGCGCCGCGACCCACCCGACCCCGCAACTGATATAGCTGCGTCAGGCCAAATTTGTCCGCCTGATTGACCATCAACGTGTTGACGTTGGGCATGTCCAGGCCCGACTCGATAATGGTGGTGCAGACGAGCACATCGCTCTCTCCCTGCGCAAATTCCGCCATCACTCTTTCCAATTCACCCTCCGGCATCTGCCCGTGAGCGATGGCAACTCGCGCTTCAGGTACCAGCGACGCCAATTTCTGCGCGACCATGCCAATGCTCCGCACCCGGTTGTGCACGAAGAAGACCTGGCCGTTTCTCTCCAGCTCGCGGAGGATGGCCTCGCGGATGAGCCTGTCATTGTACTCGGCAACGTAGGTCTTGATGGGCAGGCGCTCATCGGGGGGTGTCGCCATGGTGCTCATATCCCTCACCCCCACCAGCGACATGTGCAGGGTGCGCGGGATGGGGGTAGCGCTGAGGGTGAGCACATCCACCTCCCGGCGCATCTTCTTCAGGTATTCCTTGTGGTTGACGCCAAATCGCTGCTCCTCGTCAATAATCAGCAGCCCGAGGTCGCGAAAACGGATGTCTTTCTGCAAAAGACGGTGGGTGCCGATGCAGATGTCAACTTTGCCAGAAGCCAGTCCGTCGACAATCTCATCCTGCTCTTTTGGCGATTTAAAGCGGCTCAGCACTTCGATTCTAACCGGGAAGGCGTCAAGTCGCCCCCGGAACGTGGCATAGTGCTGCTGGGCGAGCACGGTGGTGGGCACCAGCACCGCCACCTGCCGGTTATCCATCACCGCCTTGAAGGCAGCCCGTATGGCGACCTCTGTCTTGCCGTAGCCGACGTCGCCGCAGACGAGGCGGTCCATCGGCTTGGCTTTCTCCATATCCCCCTTGATGTCATGCTGCGCCTCCATCTGGTCGGGCGTCTCAACATAGGGAAAAGAGGCCTCCATCTCCTGCTGCCAGAGCGTGTCGCGGGAAAAGGCAAAGCCCGATACCACCTCCCTGGTGGCGTACAAAGCCAGCAGCTCCTGGGCAAGGTCTTCGGCGGCCTCTTTAGCCCGCTGCTTGGTGCGACTCCACTCCTGCGTGCCCAGCCGGCTTAAGACCGGCGGGCGGTCGCCAGCGCCAACGTAACGGCTGACGCGGTCTATCTGGTCGGTGGGGACATAGAGGCGGTCGCCCGCCGCATAGCGCAATACCAGATATTCCCTTTCGTTACCGTCGCGGCGCAGCGTCCTGACATCGGTGAACCTGGCGATGCCGTGCTCCACGTGCACCACGTAGTCGCCCGGCGTAATATCGACGAAGAGCTTCTGCTTTGGCACCGGGTGCTTTTTCACCTGCCGCCGCTGCTTGACGAAGCCGAAAATCTCGGCATCGGTGAACAAGTAGGTCTCGCCGTTCATCACCCAGCCCTCGGCCAGTGAGCCCTGGACCAGCGTCAGCGAGCCGGGCGAAGGTGTCTGCCCGACTTCAGTGACCGGTGCCGCAATTATATCTTCATCTGCCAGCAGCTCGGAAAGTCGGCTCGCCTGCTGGCTGACGATGATAAGCCTTTGTTTCCCTTTTAAAAACTGCTTTACCCTTCGAAATAATGAAGGCAGCTGGCCGGCGTAGTTCGGGGCCGGGGCAAAGTTAAACCGAAATGACTCTTCATCGCCACCCCAGGCGGTTAAACTGAGGTTTCCCCTGCCATTGATTTTTTCCTTCAGTTCTTCCCAGGTGAAATAGGTGCGGGGAAAGTTGCCGGGCAACTCTCCTCTGGCCACCTTTTCCCCCCGCATCTGCTCGGCCTCAGAATGCAGCTCCTCCATTGCCTGTTCAATATTCCGTGGCTCATCAAGCAGCAAAATCGCGCCTTCCGGCAGGTAGTCGATAAGGCTGCCCTGATTAAACAGCGAAGCGTAGAACTGACTGTTAGGCGGTCGCTGTCGGTCAAGCAGCATGGCTATTCCCTGTTCGTACTGCTCGCGCATCTCCGCAGTGAGATTCGCCAGGTCCAAGTCGCGGAGAATCCTCTCTACCTCTGACCTTTTGCCCAGCAGTTCCGTGGCCGGCGCCACTGATACTGACTCTCTTCTTTCCAGAGAGCGCTGGTTTTCCGGGTCGAAAAGTCGGATACTTTCCACGGTATTGCCGAGGAATTCCAGCCTGGCAGGTAGCTCGCTGGTGGGGGGATAGACATCAATAATACCGCCGCGATGGCTCATCGTGCCGGGAACCTCGACGATGCCCTCCATCTGATAGCCGATATCTGTCCAGCCGCGCAGGAGTCGATAAGGCTCTATATCCATCCCCACCTTTATCGTGCTACAGACGGCCGCAAAGTCGTGAAACATCGTCGTTTTGGTCATCAGTGCCGAGGCCGAAGCAACCACAAGAGGCGGCTCTACTGCCTGCTCACCCGTTTCCCAACCGGCCAGCGTTGAAAGCACCCGGACGCGTTCCAACTCGGTGGTGAGGTCTGACGTGATCCGCTCATAGGGCAAAGCGTCCGGCTCCGGGAAAACGCTGACCGCATTGTTTGTCCACGCAGAAAGTTGCTCGAACAGTTTTTTCCCCTGCTCCGGCTGGGCGGTCACCACGAGAACGGGCTGTCGCCAGTGGCGGCACAGCGCCGCGATGAGATAAGGCTTGGCAGCATCGAGTAAAATGACCCCTTTCCCACGAATCTGATGCGGCCACGTCGCCAGTAACTGGCCGAACACCGGCATATCTTCAATCAAGCTCAGTATTCGAGTTAAATCCAGTGGCATATAGACAAATTCTCCAAACACCTCTAGGGCTCGTCGCCAACGACCAGCCCTCTGGCTCATTCTAACACTGCCGACGGAGCTTCTCAAACCTGCGCTTATTCTTTCATTGAACCCGTAATGTACCTTTGTAACAACACTGTAATCTCGCTCATCTTGTCCAACGCTGCGCAGATTGCTATAATGGAACATATCATCTTGGTCGGTGTGAAATGAGCGGAAACAACGGGACGAATTTAGAATCGATAGAGCTATGCTGTCACCGGATGGTGGTAAAGCTGGGCACCAGCCTGCTTACCGGCGGCAGTAACCGCCTGGACCAGGATATGATGTCCCGTCTGGTCGACCAGGTGGCACGGCTGCACCAGCAGGGAGTGGAAATCGTCGTGGTGTCTTCGGGAGCTATGGCCGCCGGTCGTCAACGCCTGGGCCTGACCAGAAAGCTAAAGAGCATCCCCTTCAAGCAGGTGCTTTGTTCCGTGGGGCAGAGTCGCCTCATGCATATCTATGAGGAACTTTTTGGCCAGTATGATATTCCCGTAGCCCAGGCGCTGCTCACCAAGGCTGACATTTCCGACCGCTCCGGATACCTCAATGCCCGCAATACGCTGCTTGCCCTGCTCCAGCTTCGCGTGCTCTGCATTGTCAACGAAAACGACGTGGTGGCGGTCGATGAGCTGGATGAGGCCAAATTCGGGGACAACGACAACCTGTCGGCCATGGTGGCCAATCTGGTCGACGCCGACCTTCTGCTGCTGCTAACGGACATTGCCGGCCTGCACACCGCCGACCCGAGGCTCGACCCCGGTGCCCGGCTCATTTCCGAGGTAAAGCGCATTGATGCTGAGATTGAACGCCTGGCCGACAAAGCCGGGACGCTGGGCATCGGCGGGATGGTCACCAAAATAGAGGCCGCCAGGCTGGCTACGGCCTCCGGCGTTACTGTGATTATTGCCGACGGCCGGGAGCCAGATATTATATTAAGGCTGGCCGGCGGGGAGAAGACTGGCACTCGCTTTTTACCGACCTCCAGCCGACTTGAGAGTCGCAAGCGCTGGTTGCTGAGTGGTCTCTGCATTAGCGGCAAACTGGTGGTGGATTCCGGGGCGGCGCTGGCGCTGAAGAAGCAAAACCGGAGCCTGCTCGCCGCGGGTATCAAGGAAGTGAAAGGCGATTTCGACCGCGGTGACCTGGTCGATATTTATGACGCTGAGGGACTGCACCTCGGCTGCGGTCTGGTTAATTACAGCTCCAGTGAGGTCAACCTCATAAAAGGGGCACATTCCGATAAAATCGCCACTGTGCTCGGAGTTGACTTCGGGCCAGAAGTGGTGCACCGGGATAACCTGGCTATTCTTGAGGAGGTATAAAAGTGACTATAGGCAAGCTCTACCGACACAGCGACAACGAGTTTATTACTGAAGTCAACTACAAGTTCCAGAATGAATCCGAAACTGGCTGGTGGGGAGAACTCACTCTCATCGATTATAAAAAAGTCAATGATAACGATATTCACATCATTGAACTGGCTGACAGGCGCCGGGGCAGATGTCGCCTGAGGAAGCGGGTAAACCGGGCGGTGAGCGGCATCCCACCCCGTTACGTGTACCAGTTCACCGGCACCAGTTCCCTGGAACAACCTGAATAATACGAACTATAATTGGCCGTATTTAGCTCATTGCTGAAATATATTAGGAGTTCCATTATGAAATCAGCCATCGCGGAACTAGAAGCCAAGGGAAGAGCTGCCAGGGAAGCCTCAAAGCGCCTGGCCTACCTTGCCACGGACATTAAAAACAGGGCGTTAAATAATATAAGCCGCGACCTGCTGGCCAGAAAAGACGAGATACTGGCGGCCAACAGAGAGGACTATAAAGAAGCCGAAGCATCCGGCATGAATGCCGCCATGCTCGACCGCCTGATGCTTAGCGAGAGTCGTCTTGAGGCCATCGCCGGGGACGTGCTCAACGTGGCGGCACTGCCCGACCCCGTCGGCGAGGTCTTCGATATGCGCACCCAGCCCAATGGCCTGCTTATTGGAAAGAAGCGGGTGCCGCTGGGTGTCATCGGGGCCATTTACGAGAGCCGCCCCAACGTGACCATTGACATCTCCTCGCTTTGCCTGAAGTCCGGCAACGCGGTGCTCCTCAGAGGAGGCAAGGAAGCCATACGCTCCAACAGCGCCCTGGCCGGTGTGGTGCAGGACGCCTCGTTAAATGCCGGAATGCCCGATGGTGCCGTCCAGTGCGTGGAGAATACCGACCGGGCACTGGTCGACCACATGCTGACGATGCGCAATGTCATTGATTTGATTATACCGCGTGGCGGTGCCGGGCTCATTCGCTCCGTGGTCGAGAGGGCTGCCATGCCAGTGCTTACCGGCGGTATCGGCGTCTGCCACACCTACGTAGACAAAAGCGCTGATGTGGAAAAGGCAGTGGCCATCATCTATAACGCCAAGGTACAGCGCCCCACCGTCTGCAATGCTCTGGACACGCTGCTGGTGCACGCTGACATTGCCGGGGGCTGCCTGCCTCTGATTGCCGCCGAACTGGCCAAAGCCGGCGTGGAACTGCACTGTGACCGACCGGCCCTGGCCATCCTTAAAAATCAGTCAGGGCTCAAGCTCGTTCCGGCAACCGACGAGGACTGGGGCAAGGAGTTCTTATCCCTGGTGGCCGCTATCAAGGTGGTTGATTCCCTTGATGCCGCCTTAGCGCATATTGAACATTATGGTTCTGGTCACTCTGAAGCTATTTTAACCGAGGATTATACCTCAGCAACGCGCTTCCTCAACGAAGTTGACGCCGCCTGCGTTTATGTCAATGCCAGCACCCGCTTCACCGATGGGGCACAGTTCGGTCTGGGAGCGGAGGTTGGCATCAGCACCCAGAAATTTCACGCCCGTGGGCCCCTGGGACTGAAAGAGTTGACCACGTATAAGTGGATTATCTACGGCAGCGGTCAGGTAAGAATGTAGGCTTATCGCCTACTTGTATTTTTCGAGAGCCGTCTGCTGGATCTGGAAGAGCTGCTGAATCCCCGACTCAGCCAGAGAAATCAGCTCCTCAATGGCCTTTCTGGAAAACGGCTTGCCCTCAGCGGTGCCCTGCACCTCAACGAACTCGCCCTTGCTGGTCATGACCACATTGAAATCAACCGAAGCATTGGCGTCTTCGTCATAGCACAGGTCCAGCATCATATTGCTGCGCACAATGCCAACGCTGGTGGCCGCCACCGCGCTCTTGAGTGGCACCGAAGAGATGATTCCCATGCCGGCAAGGTTATGGAGAGACTTGTAAAGCGCGATATAGGC
>SOKS01000181.1 GCA_004375725.1 Dehalococcoidia bacterium
CAGGCAATCAGGCCGTTGCTGAAGGTAAAGGTGTAAATCGGCTGCAGGAAGTCAATCTGCAGGTAATACATGAGCTCTTCCACATTGCCGGCCATAGGATTGAGAAATAGGTTGCCCATGGTGCCGGCTTCAAACATCATCAGGCCGCCGTTCACCGCTATCATTGCTATCCCCATGGGGAGCATGATAAGGGGCTCAAGGGTTTTCTTGTAGGAAAGGTAGACGAAAAGGAAGCCGAGAGCGATAAGGAGCACCCTGCCAAAGGCAATCGCCGGTTCATTCAGGAAAAAGGTGTAAACGCCCTGGAATAACTGCAGAATCAGCATCTACTTTAACCGCTTTTATGCCTCCGGTTTATCGGCACCGGCAGCGGCGTGTTTTTCTCCTCTCCGGACAATGAGCGCAATGCTTTTGATGATGGCCGCCACGAAAAGCGCAATGACCATCATAATGCCATAGGCAATAAAGGCAAAGAGCAATGAATTGAGAACCATGTAACTCTACTCGTACTCAATAACGGCGATGGTATCGCCGGGCTTCACTGTTTGGTCAGCCGTTATTCCCACCTTGGCCACAGTGCCACCCACCGGAGCCAGAATCGGATTTTCCATCTTCATTGACTCCAGTATGCAGATGATATCACCCTCAGCCACGGCATCCCCCTCTTTAACGTTCACACTGATGATCTTACCGGTGATGGGAACCTGTATGTTTTCCTGTGCCATATTGAGTTCCTTTCTTATAGTCGGCAAATTAAAAAGGGCTAGTGGTCACCTAGTCTTGCGTCCACCGCCCTCGCCCAAAAAGCAGGTATCTGCGTTATGACGCATTAAGTTTCCTCTCCCATTAAGGCGCCTACCGCGGTGGTGGGGTGAACCACAATCTGGTCTCCCTCCAGGTCAACGACCACGGTATCGCCTGACTGGAAATTACCCCGGAGAAGGTCTTCAGACAATTTATCTTCAACCATATCCTGAATGGCACGCCGCAGCGGCCGGGCACCATAGAGCTCGTCGTAACCTTTTTCACCGAGGAAGTCCTTGGCGGCCTCCGTTACCTCCAGCGTGATGCCTTTCTCCTTAAGCTGCTGAGTTACCGAGGTCAGCATCAGGTCGACAATCTGGCGTATCTGCTCCCTGGTCAGGGAGTGGAAGACCACCACCCCGTCAACCCGGTTGAGAAACTCGGGACGGAAGGTCTTCTTCATCTCATTGAGCAGGTTTTCCTTCATTTTCTCGTAGGTCTGCTCTCGCGTCTTGGCCTGGTTAGCGCCGGGTGTGAAGCCGAGTACAGTTCCCTTCCGGATCATCTCGGCGCCGACGTTGCTGGTCATGACAATGATGCTGTTGCGGAAATCAACCCGGCGGCCCTTAGCGTCGGTCAGGTGGCCATCATCAAAAATCTGGAGCAGCAGATTGAATACGTCCGGATGCGCCTTTTCAATCTCATCGAGCAGGATGCAGCAGTATGACTTACGCCTGACCGCCTCGGTCAACTGCCCGCCTTCTTCATAGCCAACGTAACCGGGAGGGGCACCAACCAGTCGGGAGACGGCAAACTTCTCCATGAACTCGGACATATCCAGACGAATAAGGGTGTCCTCGCCGCCGAACATGAATTCGGCCAGAGCGCGGACCAGCTCCGTCTTGCCCACTCCGGTCGGCCCGAGGAAGATGAAATTCCCTATCGGGCGTCTCGGGTCTTTCAGGCCGGCCCGGGCCCTTCTGATGGCTTTGGCAATGGTGTTAATGGCTTCATCCTGGCCAATAATGCGGCGGTGCATCACCTCTTCCATGTTCAGCAGCCGGCTGGTTTCATCGTCGGCCAGCTGTACCACCGGTATGCCCGTCCACATGCCCACCACTTCGGCGATGTTTTCCGCCGTGACCAGCGGTTTATCTTCTCCTTTTTCTGCCTGCCACTCCTCATCAAGCTTGCGAATTTTCTCCTCAAGCTGCAGTTCCTGCTCCCTGAGTTCGGCGGCTCGGTCATACTCCTGGGCAGTCAGCGCGGTATCCTTGTCCTTGCGCTTTATCTCGGCCTGCTGCTTGGCCTCCCGGAGAGAGGTAGGCATGGTGTAGAACTTGATTCTTACCCGTGACGACGCTTC
>SOKS01000174.1 GCA_004375725.1 Dehalococcoidia bacterium
ATCATCTGGAAGAGAATAATAAACCGCTAGGGGTGCTCACGGGCTGAGAGGTAGTTCGCGCCAACCCTGTGGACCTGACCTCGGTAATACGAGCGTAGGGAAGCGGCAGTAACTTGGACCAAGGGTCTAGGAGGAACCGCCGGAGCCCTTGGTTTTTACTTTGTGGAGGAAACTATGACGCAACTGGAATCAGCCAGGAAAGGCATTGTAACGCCACAGATGAAAATAGTGGCGGAGGCAGAAGGCCTTGACGCGGAGTTTATTCGGGAGGGTGTCGCCAGGGGGAGGATAGTTATACCGGCCAATATCAATCATGATGAGAAACTGATTCCCTGCGGCATCGGCCAGGGACTGAAGACCAAGGTCAATGCCAACATCGGCACGTCCTCTGACTTTGGTGATATCAATACGGAACTGGAAAAGCTGCGCGTTGCCATTGATGCCGGCGCGGACACGGTGATGGACCTGAGCACCGGCGGCGATATCAACGCCATCCGACGGGACATCATTGCCGCCAGTACGGCGGGAATTGGCACCGTGCCCATCTATCAGGCGGGCCTTGAGGCCATAGAACGGTATGACGCCATCGTGAAGATGACAGCGGATGACCTGTTCGCGGTGATTGAAGAGCATGCCAAAGACGGCGTCGATTTTGCTACCGTGCACTGCGGCGTTACCCGGGTGGCTATCGACCGCCTCAAGAACCAGCACAGGGTTGCTGACGTGGTCTCGCGTGGTGGTGCTTTCCTGATTGGCTGGATTATCTATAATGAGCAGGAAAACCCGCTCTATGCGCAGTATGACCGCCTGCTGGATATTGCCCGCGAATATGATGTTACCTTGAGCCTCGGCGATGGCCTGCGTCCCGGTAGCCTGGCTGATGCCACAGACCGTGCCCAGATAGAGGAACTGCTAACCCTGGGCGAGCTGGTGGAACGGGCCTGGGAAGCTGGTGTACAGGTGATGGTGGAGGGGCCGGGTCATCTGCCCCTGAACCATATTGAGACCAATATCAAGTTGCAGAAAACGGTCTGCCGGGGAGCACCGTTCTACGTGCTGGGTCCGCTGGTAACTGATATCGGTGCTGGCTATGACCATATCACAGGCGCCATCGGCGGTGCCGTTGCCGCTGCGGCCGGCACCGATTTTCTCTGCTACGTGACACCATCCGAGCACCTTTCTCTGCCGGATTACGAAGATGTGCGGCAGGGGGTAATTGCCTCACGCATCGCCGCTCATGTCGGTGACATTGTAAAAGGGGTAAAAGGCGCCGAGGAGTGGGACCGTAAAATGTCAATGGCACGTAAAAAGTTCGACTGGGAAGAGCAGGCCCGGCTTTCACTGAACCCGGAGCGCTCCCAGAAGGTGCATCGCCAGCACGCTACTGCCGGCTCAGCCTGCAGCATGTGTGGCAAATACTGTGCCATGGAGCTGGTGGAGAAGTATCTGGGCGTTGGCTCGCCCCGGTGTTAGCTTGACATAATCGCATGGGCGGTGCATTTAGTTTAGGCAGAATATTCGGCATTCAGTTCCGCATACATTACAGCTGGTTCATCATCTTCGTGTTGATCACCGGTTCCCTCTCCTGGCAGTACTTTCCATATACCTATCCCGAATGGAGTGCACCGACCTACTGGCTCACCGGCATAGCGACCAGCCTGCTTTTCTTCGCCTCCGTGGTGGCTCATGAGCTGGCCCACAGCCTGGTGGCCCGGGCCAATGATATCCCCGTGAAAAGTATAACCTTGTTTCTTTTCGGAGGGGTGGCCCATATGACCCGTGAGGCCAGCCGGCACGGGGCGGAGTTAAGAATGGCCCTGGCTGGCCCGGTGGCGAGCCTGGTCATTGGCGGCCTGTTTTTTGGGCTCCACCTGTTATTGCAAAGCGTCAATGAACCGTTAGCCGCATTGACGTTCTGGCTGGCACGGATAAACGTGGTGCTGGCCCTCTTCAACCTTATCCCCGGCTTTCCCCTCGACGGCGGTCGTGTCTTTCGCTCCCTTTTATGGCGCTTCAGCGGCAACTACCAGCGTGCCACCCGTATTGCCTTCGAGGTTGGGCGGGGCGTGGGTTACCTCTTTGTGGCTGGTGGCGTCATTCTGATGTTCCTTTCCCGGGAAAACTGGTTCAACGGCCTCTGGCTGGCATTTATCGGGATATTCCTGACCTATATGGCCACCGCCAGCTACCGGCAGACACAGTGGCAGGCGGCACTGATGGGAGTCAAAGTAGCTGATGTCATGACCACCACCTGCCCGGTAATATCGCCATATGTGACCATCAGCCGCGTGGTTCAGGACTATATCTTTGTCGGAGGGCACCAGTGTTTTATGGTCACTGATGGCGGAGAGCTACAGGGCATACTGACTCTGCGTAACATCAAGTCGGTTGACCAAAAAACCTGGGACACCACGGCCGTGAGTGATGTCATGACGCCAGCGGAGCGGTTAAAGGTGGTCCGGAGGGATGAAGAGGTACTGAGCGTGATCGAGCAGATGGAAGAATATGGTATCAGTCAGATGCCGGTGGAGAGCGAGGGCAGAGTCATCGGGCTGGTCACGCGTGATGATGTGCTCAGGCTTCTCTATACACGTTCCAAGCTCGGTATATAACGTTTTGGTTCTTCCACTCCTTTGCGGGTTCTCCGGTAGCTACAGCTTCTATTGACTTTTAAGGTCAGCATAGTAGAATGAGGACAACGCAGAAGCGTATTCGCTCATCGGTGATATGTTTTTTTCAGCGCATGGTAATCGATAATTATGTTGCCAGCAAGGGGGGATTAGATTGAAAGCGGTTATCCTGGCCGCCGGCGAGGGCAGCCGTATGCGACCCCTTACCTGCACCAGGCCCAAGGTAATGCTGCCCATTGCCAATAAACCTATACTCGAGCATTTACTCATTGAGGCGATTGCGGCGGGCATCAGCGAGTTTATCCTTGTGGTTGGCTACCATGATGAGGCAGTGCTTGATTATTTTGGTGATGGTAGCAAATGGAAGGTGCAGATTGACTATGTCAAACAGCGGCGGCAACTGGGTACCGCAGATGCCCTGGCCATGGTGGCGGAACTGATTGAGGGCAATTTCTTGATGATGAACGGCGACATGATTATCGGTCGCAGAGATATAGCCGAAATGGCCGTCAAGAAAGATACCTCGCTGGCGGTTGTTGAGGTAAGTGACACACGGGGACTGGGTGTCGTCGAGGTAAATAGAGGTCGGGCAGTCCGCATTTATGAGAAGGAGGAAAACCCGCCCTCGCGCCTGGCCAATGCCGGGCTGTACCTCCTGACCCCGGAGATTTTTAAAGCGATATCCCGAACCGAAAAGTCGCCGCGCGGCGAGTATGAGCTGACTGATTCTTTAATGTTGATGATGGAGGCAGGACACGGTATCGCCTGCCATACCATAAGCCAGTGGCTGGACATCAGCTATCCCTGGGACTTGCTGACCGCAAATGAAACGCTAATGTCCGATCTGAAAGCCCAGAACTCAGGCGAGGTGGAGGAAAATGTGGTCGTCAAGGGGCCCGTTGCCATTGGTAAAAATACCGTGGTTCGTTCTGGCTCATACATAATCGGTCCGGCAATCATCGGTGAAAACTGTGATATCGGCCCCAACTGCTACATCAGGCCCTGCACCGCTATCGGGGACAACTGCCATATCGGCAATGCGGTGGGGGTAAAGAACTGCATTGTCATGAAAAAAAGCAACCTTCCCCACCATAACTACGCTGGCGACAGCGTCATCGGTGAGGGGTGCAATTTTGGCGCCGGTACCAAAATCGCCAACCTGAGGCTGGATAAGAAGGTGGTCTGGGTTGAAGGTATCGATACCGGCCGGCGCAAGCTCGGTGCCATAATCGGGGATATGGTGGAAACGGGGATAAATGCCAGCATCAATGTTGGCAGCATGATTGGCAATTATACCCTTATCGGCCCGGGGGCAGTGGCGAGCGGGGTGATTTCACCGGAATCAAGAATATTCTGAGGAGATGACGATGAAACAAGCAGTGATTCTGGCCGCTGGCGAGGGACAGAGGCTGAGGCCGTTTACCGTGAACCGGCCGAAGGTGATGCTGTTTATTGCCGATAAACCGATTCTGCAGTATGTGATTGAAGCACTGGTACAGAAGGGCATTCGCAACATCGTGCTGGTGGTTGGTTACCGGAAAGAGCAAGTACTTGACTATTTCGGCTCCGGCGAATCGTTCGGCGTTGACCTGACCTATGTTACCCAGGAACGTCAACTGGGCACGGCGCACGCGCTGGCTCAGGCGAAAGCAGCCATCAAAGATGATTTCCTGGTCCTGCCTGGAGATAACCTGATTGCTGCGGATACCATCGACCAGTTTGCCACCATTGAACCTGAGGCGGTGCTGGTAAAGAAAGTGGACAACCCGATGCGGTATGGCGTGGTAACCATACAGCGCGGAACGGTGAAAGAAATTATTGAGAAGCCGGAGGAAGCGGCCAGCAACCTGGTCAGCACCGGGATATATTCCTTCAGCAGAGCGATTTTCGACTTTGCTGAACCTCAGCTGGACCTTCCTGACGTCGTGAACCGGATGATAAGTCAGGGCCATAAAATCAAAGCCGTAGAGACTGAGGGTGCATGGCTGGACGCGATTTACCCCTGGGATATCTTGAACCTCAATGACGCCGTTCTGCAGCAGGCTCAGGCGAAGTCAGGCGGCACGATTGAAGCCGGTGTTTCGGTGAAGGGGCAGGTCTCCATCGGGAAGGGTACGGTGATACGTTCCAATTCATATATTGCTGGGCCGGTGGTTATCGGGGATGGCTGTGAGATAGGGCCCAGTGTCTGCATCTTCCCGGCGACAAGCATCGGCAATAACGTGGTCATCTCTCCGTTTACCGAAGTGAAAAACAGCGTCATCGGCAGCGATGTGAATATCGGTTCGGGCGGCATCATACATGACTCGGTCATTGACAATAGCTGCCAGATTGGCGGACGGTTCGCCGCATGCAGTGGCCAGGAAGAAATTGCCGTCAATCAGGAACACCATCTGGTCAGCTTTGGGGCGATGCTTGGGGAGGGGTGCACACTGGGCAACAGCGTGGTGGCTCAGCCGGGTGTAATCGTCGGGAACTACAGCCAGATACGGTCATTGAAACTGCTCAGCGGTCGACTGCCCGACCGGAGTCTGGTGGTGTAACTTAAAGTAGCGGAGCGATTAAGCAATATGTGCGGCATCGTTGGCTATATAGGGGAAAGACAGGCCAGGCCTATTCTGCTGAACTGCCTGGCTCGACTGGAGTACCGCGGTTACGATTCCTGTGGCATTGCCGTGGCGGGCGGTAACCTGCAGGTACACAAGGATGCGGTCAGAGTGGAGGCCCTGAAAGAGCAGCTTCCGCGTCGGCTGGAAGGAAAAATCGGTATCGGGCATACGCGGTGGGCCACTCATGGAGAGCCGTCGAAGGTAAATGCTCACCCGCACGGCGACTGCACCGGAAAAATCGCCGTGGTGCACAATGGCGTTATCCATAACTACCAGCAGTTACGTCAAAAGCTCATCAAAGAGGGGCATACCTTTACTTCCGCAACGGATACCGAAGTTATCCCTCATCTTGTCGAGAAACATTTTGACGGCGACCTGGAGAAGGCGGTGGCAAAAGCACTGGCGGAGATGGAGGGCTCTTATGCCATCGCGGTGCTTATGGACGGTAAGGCCGAGCTCATCGCGGCGAGGAAGGACAGCCCGTTGATTATCGGAATTGGTGATGGGGAAAATCTGATTGCCTCGGATGTGCCCGCGGTGCTGGACTACACCAGCCGGGTCATCTATCTGGAAGATGATGATATCGCCGTGATTACCGGAGAAGGCGTTCGGGTGAAAAAGAACGGGGAGACGGTGGACCGGAAGCCGCAGCGGGTAACGTGGAGTGTGGAGGATGCGCAGAAGGGTGGCTACGAACACTTCATGCTCAAGGAAATCCATGAGCAGCCAAAGGTAATACGGGATACTATCAGGGCTAACCTGTATACCGATGAAACGGCTGCCGACCGGGATATATCGGAGAAGGTTGGTGCCGGTGAAATACTGATGCTGGCCTGTGGTACTTCCTATCATGCCGCCATGGTCGGAAAGTACGTTTTGGAACAACTGTTTAAAGTCCCGGTCAGGACCGAGCTGGCTTCTGAGTTTGGTTATTCCGGTCAAACCTCGTCACAAACGCAAGCAATTGTTATCACACAGTCTGGAGAAACCGCCGACGCCCTGAAAGCCATCAAGAGGCTCAGGAGTGAAGGATGTCCGGTAACCGTCATCACCAACGTCGTCAGCAGCTCCGCCACGCGGATAGCTGACCATGTCGTCTATACAATGGCAGGCCCGGAGATAAGCGTCGCCGCGACCAAGAGCTATACCGCGCAGTTAATGGCTTTGTACTGGATGTCTCTGTTCTCTGCCAGAATTGACCTGAGACGAAAAGACAGTCTTATCATGGAGTTGAGACAGTTGCCCGGCAAGGTGCAGCGCGTCCTGGACGATGAGGAAACAATCGCCCAGCACGCCGCGCAGATTGCCAAACATGACAATGTCTTTTTTATCGGGCGGGGGATTAACTATCCGGTAGCGCTGGAAGGAGCGCTGAAGCTGAAGGAAATATCATATATTCATGCCGAGGGTTATGCGGCGGGAGAATTGAAGCACGGCCCCTTCGCTCTGCTCAATGGCAAGGCCCCGGTCGTGGCGATTGTGGCGCCGGACAACAACTATGAGGCTATGTTGACCAACATCAAGGAGGTCAAGGCCAGAAGCTCGCCGGTACTGGCGCTGGTTGAGGAGGGAGACGAGGTCGTTGCAGAAGTGGCCGATTCGGTGATTGTGGTGCCAAAGGTTGACCCGCTGTTCTCCCCCGTGGTCAATGCGGTGGTGCTGCAGCTGCTGGCCTACTATGCGGCGAAAGAGCGCGGCTGCCCTATCGATTTCCCGCGCAACCTGGCGAAGAGTGTCACCGTTGAATAGTGACGCGCCACGTTATCGCAGGTAAACCTTAATTTCGGATTGGAATAATCCGTTTTTTTATTCTTAAGTTTGCGGATTTGATACTCTTTAGGTATAGCGCTGGCTAGAGCAACCTCGTCTAAGGACAAAACAGGAAGAAACTGAAGAGATGCCGGAAAAGCTGAAAAGAAGGCTGCTTATCGCTGCCGGAACAATTTCCACCGCCATCGGTATTGTGGGCATATTTGTGCCGATTCTGCCCACGACTCCTTTTCTTTTACTCGCGGCTGCCTTTTATCTGCGCAGTTCTCAGAAGTTATACGACCGGCTTTTAAATAACAGATTCATTGGCGCCTACGTGCGTAATTACCTGCAGGGAAAGGGCATGCCGCGGAAAGTAAAGATTATAACCATCCTTCTGTTGTGGATAACGATTACCTGTTCCATAATTTTCGCGGTTCAGGGCCTGATTATCAGGGCGATATTACTTATCATAGCTATCGGAGTATCAGTTCATATTTTACTTATTAAGACCACTAAAGGAAACAAAGAAAACTAAAAGGGGATGTGGCATGAGGAATAAATATTA
>SOKS01000176.1 GCA_004375725.1 Dehalococcoidia bacterium
TCGTGGGTCACCACCATGAGGCGTCCTTCGTCGGTCAGGTGGTCCAGGTAATCATGGATGGACTCGGTGGTGAAAAGGAAGTTTTCCGTCAGGGAGTAGCCTTCAAGGCTGCGACTGGTCTGGGTAACCGGGAGGCTGAGCATTATAATGTCGTACTTATCCGTCTGACGTTTAAGGAAATTCCGGCCTTCATCAACGATGACTTTTACATCGGGAAAATCGGTGAAAATACCGCCATTATAGTGGGCGTATTCCTGTACCACATCGACGAGGTCCTGGTTGACCTCAACGGCGGTGATATCATCGACGCTGCCCATCAATGCCAGCAGCACATCCCGACCGCCGCCGGGTCCTATGATGAGGGCATTGTCTTTTTCAGCTTCGGTAAGGAAATAGAAGGGGAAGTAGCCGGAGAACGTGGTCTTCAGGTTTTCAACAGCCGTGTCCGGGTTTTCCAGGTTGCCATTAAACTGGTACATCGGCGATGTAGCCGTGCCGTCCAGGTATATCTCCATCAGCTCCGGATACTCGGTGTACTCAACGAGGTCAGTCCGTCCAAAGGCGCTCCATCTCGTTTCAATTATCCGCGCCGGAGAAGATTTTTCATATAATGCGTGGTGAATATCCTTGTTGGGATTTTTACCGATGATTGGAATATCGCTCAGATAGGCGCCGAGCAGGTTGGTAATCAAAAGGATGGCGGCGATAATAAAGCTGGCTATCGGTAGCCATGCCCGCCAGGTGCGCCACTTAGATATCCTGCTGGCGAAGAGGAGGGCGGCCACAGCCGCCGTGATGCCGAGGAAAAAGCTGGTATTGATGGCGCCAAAAGCATCGAGGAAGAGAATGATGCCCAGCGAGCCAAGAGCCGCGCCGATCAGGTCGGCGCCGTAAACGCGGGCGCTGATCTCCGGGAAGGTGCGGAATACCTCGGCCAGCAAAATGCCGGTGAAGAAAAAGGGGAAGAAGAGCAGGATGCAGTAAAACAAGATGTTGTTGAGTGTGCTATCCAGGTAGCCAATCTGGACCATCAGTACGACCGAAATCGGTATGGCCAGTGCGGTTAAGCTGGCAAACAGCGCCAGCGTGCCAAATCTTTTGCCTGAAGCGGGTGTCTGCGGTCTGAACAGATAAACGAATATACCGCCGAGCCCCAGCCCTAGCAAAGCCAGAGAAACGATGGCGAAAACGTAATGGTAGAGAATCAGTATGGAGAGCAACCTGGAGAGGGTGATCTCAAAAGCCAGCATGCTGAATGAGGTGAGGAAAACCCCGACTAATAAAATCCACAACGTACCCTTGCTCAGGCTCCTGTCTTCAGAGGCGGTGATGGTGGCTGGCACCATATCATTGCGTCTTTTCATTGTTCCCCGGCTTAAAACGATTATAGCACACTGTTCATTTAATAGGTGTGGTTTCAGCAATGCCAGGTTAAAGGTAAAACAGGGTAAAAAGCTGACATGACAGTGGCCATGCTTTATAATAGGCATTAGCCCGCAGCTTGAGGCAAAGAGTCTGAAGGAGGAATTAATGCCGGAAACGCGATTTAGAGTTATGCGAGTGGAGAATAAATTCCATCTCCCCCCGGTAGTAGCCACTATTGAGGTGGAAACCGGGGAGCTGGCCAAGGTCAACGCTGACGTGGTGGAAGCGGATTGCAAAACGGAAGACGAGATAATTGAAGCGGCCAAAGATGCTGATGCCCTGCTGGTGGTCTTTGCCCCGATAACGCGCCGGGTTCTGTCATCCTTGCCCAAATTGAAGGTAGCCGTCAGATACGGCGTTGGCTACGATACGATTGATGTTGACGCCGCCACCGATAATAATGTGATTGTGGTCAATATCCCTGATTTCTGCCTTGAGGAGGTATCTGACCACGCTATGGCTTTACTGCTTGCCTGTGCCCGACTTCTGGTATCTTCGACGGGAGGGTTAAAGCAGGGACGCTGGGGCGAGTTCCAGACAGAGACAACCAGAGAACCATCTCTATTTGAACAAACGCTGGGTCTGGTTGGCTGTGGCAATATCGGGCGTCTGACGGCTAAGAAAGCGCAGTGCTTTGGTTTGAAAACAATCGGGTATGACCCCTATCTGGATAAATCGGTTGCAGAGAAGCACGGCATAACGCTGGTCAGCCTTCCGGAACTGCTGAAAGATTCAGATTACGTCTGCCTTCAGACGCCTCTAAATAAGGAAACCCGTCATATTATCGGAGAAAAGGAATTGAAGCAGATGAAGCCAACCGCTTACCTCATTAATACGGCGCGGGGAGCGGTGGCTGATGAACCAGCGCTGATTAAAGCCCTGCGGGAGAGGTGGATTGCCGGTGCCGGACTGGATGTCTTTGAGGTGGAACCGATCGGTGCCGATAACCCGCTGCTCAAGATGGACAACGTTGTACTCACTCCGCATTGTGCTGCCAACTCCAGCACGTCGTTACAACGGCTCAAGTTGAGTGTGGCACGAGAGGCCGCCAGAGTGCTTACCGGGAAATGGCCGCGCTACTGGGTAAACAAAGACGTGAAGCCCAGGGTCAACCTGGTGAGAGAGGATTAAAAGAACTCCCGGCTCCTGTTTCCTTATCCATATTGCGAAAGGTGCGTTAATCCAGAGGCGGGCGGAGGTCTACCTTCAGAACGGACTCACACCATCTCGCTACTGCCAGGAGCCGGTCTTCGGCTTTAGGCGGACCGGCCAGTTGAACGGCAAGCGGGAGACGGCTCTGACTCAGCCCGGATGGCAGGCTTATGGATGGTACTCCCATTATGGTCCAGGGGCCCTGCATCACTGGATTTCCCGTTGAGGAAAGACCGTGGGGCGCCGGACCAGTTATAGTCGGCGTAAGCATGGCATCTGCCCGGTGCAGCAGCGGCTCCATATCGGAACACTGCTGAAGGCGTAACTTAAGCGCTCTTTCATACTCCGCCGAATCTGTTGCCAGACCCTTCTCAATCATTTGCCGTATGCCGGCACGGTATTTGTCCTTGTGTTTGGCAAAGTGGTCCCGATGGTAGGCGGCTGCCTCTACCGCCATAATAATACGGGCATTGTCAACGATGGTGGTAAAGCTGGGGGGTGGCGTTACTTCCTCAATGGTAGCACCAGCCTGCCTCAGGCGGGCAACGATTTCGTCAGTATGCTGGCGCATTTCTTCGTCGGCGTGGTCATAGAAGAAAGCGCGCACCAGTCCCAGGCGAGGTGGTGACGGCTGCTTTTCCAGAGATGATAGGCAGTCGGGGACAGGTTCATCAAGAGAGAGCGTGTCTTTGGGGTCGTGGCCGGCAATGGCCTGAAAAATGAGCGCCGCGTCTTTCACCGTACGGGCCAGTATGCCAACGTGGTCAAGGGTCGGGCTCACCGGCACCACGCCGTAGACGCTGATTCTACCGTATTGCGGCTTGAAGCCGACGATGCCGTTATAGGCGGCAGGCCGCAGCACCGACCCCATCGTCTGGCTGCCCAGCGCGGCCGGGCACATACCGGCGGCAACACCGGCGCCTGACCCGCTGCTTGAACCACCGGGCGTGTGCTCGGTGTTCCAGGGGTTGCGGGTGGGGGCGGGGTCCATGACAGCGAACTCCGTGGTGTGTGTCTTGCCCAGGACGATGGCTCCCGCTTCTTTGAGACGAGCAACCGACGTAGCATCGTAGTCGGGAACAAAGCCCGCCCAGGCTTTGGCACCGGCTTCAGTGGGCAAACCTGCGGTGTAGAAGATATCCTTGATGCCAACAGGTATGCCATGAAGCGCACTGCGCCTTTGATTCTTTGCCAGTTCTTGCTCCAGTTGCCGCGCCGTGGCCAGGGCGCCCTCGCGGTCAACCAGAACCCACGCTTTTATCGCGCCATCAACGGCGTCAATTCTTTCCAGGCAGGAGTTAACCAGCTGCGAGGGCGTCAGCTCGCCGGAAGCAATTGCGGAAGCTGCCTCGGTAATGGTCAATGAATACGGTTGTTTTGTGGATGACATCTAAAACTCCTTTCATCAGAGTAATCGAGATAATATTACCACAGGCTTGTATAGATGAAGAACCTTTATCTTTTTGCCGAGCTGTCTGGTGGCTCCTTGACTTCCAGTGGAATGGAAAAGCTAAAAGTACTGCCCTGGCCCCTCTCACTCTGTACCCATATCTGGCCACCGTGCAACTCCACCAGCTTCTTGGAGAGGCTTAAGCCCAGTCCCAGTCCGCTGAGGCGGGTTCTTTCCTCCTCCAGTTGCTGATAGGGTTCAAATAACCTCTTTTGCTCTTCCTTGCTTATGCCGCGGCCGGTATCCTCTACTTCAACCATCAAGCAGGCTTCTTTTTTTCTGGCCCTCACCGTAATGCTGCCTCCAGCCGGTGTAAACTTAAAGGCGTTATTGAGCAGGTTGAGCATCACCTGTCGCAGGCGGTCTCCATCGGCCTGGATGACCGGCAACGAAGACGGCAGCTCGGCATTCAACAAGTGCCCGTTCTTCTGGGCCAGCGGCCTGACACTGTCCACTATGCTGCGGAGCAGTTGTCCGGAATCCACCGATTCAGGGTTGAGGCGGAGCATGCCCACTTCACCGCGGGCCAGGTCAAGCAGTTCATCGATGCGCTGGTTCAGATTGTAAGCACCCTGGTTGATGTTCTGTGCCAGCTCCCACAGCGGTCCGCTTTCCTTAATTTCTTCAAGCATTAGCTCGCTGGAGGCAAGAACCGGGGTAATCGGTGTTTTGAGCTCATGCACGAGGGCGCGGGTGAACTCCACTCTTTTGTTGATTTCCGCCTCCAGGTCCTCCCGCAATTTCTTCTCTGCCGTATATAGCTCTTGCAGCTTTGCCTCGGCTTTCTTGCGCTCGGTGATGTCACGGGCGACGCCGAGTATACCGATGACTTTGTCCGCCGAATCCCGAAGTGCGGTCATCGTCGCCTCGACCCAGACGGTGGAACCGTCTTTGCGTTTGACCTCAAGCTCCAGTGTCCGGGAACGGGTCAGGTCTTTTGTCGCCTCACTTTCCCTGGTGGCTTCTTCAGTAAAAATATCCCTGGCATGGTTGAAGGAAGCAGGGGTAAGCACCTGGTTTGGTGAAAGGGACACGGCTTCCTCAACGCTGTGGCCGGTGAGACGCGTCACCGACGGGCTGACGTAGGTGAACTTAAGATTCGCGTCCATGACGTAGATGACGTCGGTGGCGTGTTCCGCCAGCAGGCGATAATGTTCTTCACTTTCCCGCAGCTCAGTCTCTGATTGCTCCAAAGCCCACAACATACCGTTTATGGTGGCACCGAGCTTGGAAAGCTCATCCGATCCGGACACTGCTACCCGCGCGGTAAGTTTGCCGCTGGTGCCGATGTCGCTGACGCTTCGGCTCAGGTAAGACAGCCGGGAAAGAACCTGCTTCTCCAGGAGCAGGAGGGTTACCAGGCCAAATGCCAGGCTGACACCGACAATGCTCAGTATGAGATAGGAGATAACAGACTGGCCCTGATGATAGATATCTCTGGGCGTGTCCACTCTGAGTATCAATGCGGGGTGACCGTCGATGTTATTAATGAATGTGTAGCCGGCGATAGATTGTTCGCTGAGGGGCTGGACGAAAACGGGAGACGCGGTTGAGATAGAGGAACGGGCGACGGAAAAGTCGGGAGGAACCTGAGGGTCGTTAAGCTCATGAATGGTTATGGAGAGGAGCGTGAATTCAGCCAGTTCGTCAATCTTCGCGGCATCAAGGTACCTTCCCATTATCAGTGTCCCTTGAATGGGGCCCTCATGTTCACTGGTCAGGATGGGATTGGAAGCAATCAGCATGGGCCCCTCGGGAAGTACAATGGTGCCGGCATAACTGCTTTCTGCGTCTCGGTGGGTAACCAGGGAATCGTGCTCGGTCAGATACGTGGAAATGCTCGGTGGGAGGGGTATCTCCTCTTCATTCTCCAGGTCAAATGCCTTGCCAAAGGTGATTTGCCCCGAAGGGTCAATATAAAGCATCAGGTTCAGTCCCAGTTGAGTGAACGTGCTATCGGTGAGGTTCGACCTGATGTAACCTTCATTGGGCTCAGCAATAAAGGCATAGGTGTCATCCCAGGCAGCCCAGTCCGCGGTAGTGGTCTCAAGGTTGGCCAGCCCCTGTGAGTAAGCTGCCAGTACCCGCTCAACATCCCGGTGGGTACTCTGTCTTTCCAGGTCGGCATAGCTTTCCAGCAGGATGTTACGCGAGATGAAGAAGAGCAGTATGATTACACCGTAGAATGTACCGGCAATGATAAGCAGCGTCTTTTTGCGCAGTGTCATATATTTTGCCTCTTACAAGCATTCTATCACTCGTCGTTATGTCTAGCAAGACTTAAACTCAGGAGCCGGCCGGAAAGGCACGCTGCGCGTAGCTGCAGTGTAAAATTTGACCGATGGTCTGGCCGAAAGGTAAACTGTCTCATATTAATAAGGGACCGTAACAGCCTATGATCTGGTTGCGTAGAGCTAGTGCCGTACTTCTGGCAGTTATCTTTGTCATTCTGTCGCTGCTGGTGCTGGTCGCTTTCCGTGTCAATGCCACCGTGGGCAACCCGGATTTCTACGCGGAGCAGTTACAACAGGCGGACGTGTACCATTTCATTTACGACGATGTGCTCCCGGTGGCACTGGAAGAATCCGATGTAGGTGAAGATACCGGAGGCATCGGCGTTATCATCTCGCCGCTCAAGCCCCATCTTTCTAACGTGGTCCGGCAAACGCTGCCGCCGGAATGGCTTCAGGCACAGGTTGAGCATGCTATCGACGAGGTGGTGCCCTATGTCTGGGGAGAAACGGCTACCTTCCGCATTATCATTCCATTAAAAGATAGAGTGGAGGCTGGAGGTGAGGCGATAAGGAGCGTTTTGCACCGCTCAGATGTCTTCCCGGTGCTGTATGGGCAGCTTATCCAGTTAATTACCGAAGAGATAGCACCGGCCGAAGATGGAGCGCTGGCCATGCTGGCCATATCTGAGGAAGAGATGGAAGTGATGCTGCGTAAGGTGGTGCCCGAAGACTGGCTGCTGGAGCAGATAGACAGCGCGTTCAATGAAATGGTGCCATACCTCACCAAAGAGCAGGCGCATTTTACCCTTGAGATAGATATAACCAGGCCGCTTGATGAACTGGAGAAAGTGCTGGCCGATTTCCTGTCAAGGCAGGAAGCCTACGATAGCCTGTTTGCCGAAATGCTGGCGCCGGCAATACAGCAGAACCTTGGAGAAGTAATTGAGCTCCCGCTTGGCATGGAACTGACCGATGATGAAATCATTGCTACTGCCAAGGATATGTTGTCTCTGGAGTGGTATCAGGCGCTGGTGCCCGACCTGGTGGGCCAGATATTTGCCTACCTGCGTGGGACTCAGGAAGAACTGGAGTTGGTGATACCTCTGGCTGACCGTAAAGCTGAGATAGCGACGGTACTCGGTGAACTGGCAGACGCGAAAGTGGAGCGCGCTTTCAACGACCTGCCGGCGTGCTCGTGGGGACATCTGCTGGAGTTTCTGTCGAATCCATCACTGGAGAACATC
>SOKS01000156.1 GCA_004375725.1 Dehalococcoidia bacterium
GAACTGTCACGGCTTTCAGCACCATCGTGGCGCAAGCATACATCGTCGACCAGACTCCAGCCGAAAATCGCTCCACAGCGCTCGGCTTCTACTTCTTCGGCAGCATGGAAGGCACTGGAATATTGACTCCATTACTGGGTTACTCTATCGACCGTTTCGGCTTTCCTACGAGCTTCACCATCAGCAGCGCGGCCATCGCGGCCACACTTGTCGTCTGCTCTTCAATCCTGTGGCTGAGCCGGAGGTAACGGTGCTGGGGTCAGAAGCGCCGCCCTTATTTTCTTATGCTCCTTATTCTCCTATAATCTACTCAGGAGGAAAATAAGATGGTCATCACCAAGAATATCAGCCTGCAGACAAAGGGGGATTGTGACATTATAGACATTACGACGCAGGTGCAGCAGCAGCTTTCCGAAGCAGGGGTAAACGATGGCACCGTTACGGTATTTATCACCGGCTCAACGGCGGGCGTAACCACCATTGAAAACGAGCCCGGCCTCATCGCCGACTTCAAAGCCATGTGGGAGCGGGTTATCCCGAAAAATGGGGAATACCGGCATGACCGCGCCTGGGGGGAGGGCAATGGCTATTCCCACGTCCGTGCCTCGCTGCTGGGAGCGTCGCTGGTGGTCCCGTTCAACGATAAAAGATTATCACTGGGAACGTGGCAGCAACTCGTGGTGGTGGACTTTGACAATCGGCCGAGGTCAAGACAGGTCTTACTGCAGATTACGGGAGAGTAATAAGGGGTCTATTGGCGCTTCTTTTTCTTCTCTGCCTTCGGTTTCTTCTCTGCCTTCGGTTTCTTCTCCGCCGCCTCTTCCTTCTCTTCCGCCCCTTCCGCCTCAGCCACCTCTTCCTCAACAACTTCCGCGGCGGAAGCTTGCGCCTGAACCTGGTTGAGTTTCTTCATCAACCGCGACTTGCGACGGGCGGCATTGCTGGGATGGATAATCCCTTTCTCCGCGGCTCTATCCAGGGCACTTATCGACTCCGCTACCGCCGCCTGGGCAGACTCAATCTCACCAGCGAAGATAAGCTTTTCCGCCCTGGTGATGAAAGTTTTCGCCCGGCTGCCAACCGCGCGATTTCTCAACTGTCGCTTTTCCGAGTTCCGCGCCTGCTTTTGCGCCTGCTTAATCTTTGGCAATATCAATCTCCTTCAAATCATTCTGGTTAAATACTTCTGGAATATGCCCCTCAAAACGTCAGTCGGTACTTTTCCGAAATATATTCCAAAGTTAAATATTAAGCTTAAATACAGATGCAAGTCAAGTTTTATCACCCTTTTGGGCCGATGCCTGGTCCCCCATGCGGACAATGCGCATCACGCCTTTAACCGACTCGATTTTCTTGAGGAGCCGGCTTAACTGGGCCAAACCCTGCGTTTCCATGGTAAGGTTCATGGTAACGGTATGGTCATCATGGTTGTGAGTGGCCATAGACGCAATGTTAACCTTCTCTTCGGCGACAACTATGGTAATATCACGCACCAGCCCCACCCGGTCCCAGGCTTCAACCTTAACGTTAACCGGATACAGCGAGTCCGCTTGCCCCCACTCCACCGGTACCAGCCTGTCCTCCTCGTCCTCATGCAGGACATTGTAACAATCCTCACGGTGAATGGTGACGCCGCGGCTGCGGGTGATGTAGCCAATAATTTTATCGCCCGGCACCGGATGGCAGCACTGGGCCAGATGGGTGACCAGATTGCCCACGCCCAGCACGTGTACCGTCGAGGGCACCGGCTTGCGCGGTGCTATTTCGGGAATAACCCTGGGTGTCTCCTGCTGCGCGGCCAGTTTTATCGCAATCTGATGCGTGGAAATTCCTCCGTAGCCAATGGCCGCCAGGAAATCTTCCGCATTGCTGAAGTTGCATAATTCCGCAAGTTTCTCACGCTCAATGGTAATTCCCAGATGCCTCAGTTCCTTTTCCAAGATTTGGCGGCCGCGCTCGATGTTCTCCGTGCGCTCCTGTCTCTTGAACCACTGCCTTATTTTTTCCTTGGCATGGGAAGTATGGACAAAACCGACATGGGGATTCAGCCAGTCGAGACTCGGGCCCTTTGCACCCTTGGTGGACATAATATCCACCACATCGCCGTTTTTCAGCTCGTAGTCAAGCGGCATCAGTCGCCCGTTCACCTTGGCGCCGATGCAGCGGTGTCCGAGTTCGGTATGCACCCGGTAAGCAAAATCAAGCGGTGTGGAGCCTCTCGGCAGGTCCTTGATATCCCCCTTTGGTGTGTAAACAAAGACCTGGTCAATGAAGATATCCGTTTTTACCGATTCCAGGAACTCTTCCGACCCGCTCAGTTCACGGTGCCACTCGATAAGCTGGCGCAGCCAGCCGACTTTTTCTTCGAAGTGCAGGTCGGCCTTCTGCCCCTGCTTGTAACGCCAGTGCGCCGCCATGCCGTACTCGTCATTGTAGTTCATCTCACGGGTTCTTATCTGGACTTCCAGTGGGGTGGTGCCAAAACACATGACTGCCGTATGCAGCGACTGGTACCCATTCGGCTTTGGATTGGCAATGTAATCGTCAAACTCCTCGGGTATGGGGCGCCACAGGCTGTGGATGATGCCCACGACGCTGTAACAGTCCGGTAGCGTGCTGACCAGCACCCTGAGCGCCAGAAGGTCATAGATATCGTTGAAGTCACGTCCCCGCTGCATTTTCTGGTTAATGCTGTATATATGCTTGGGTCGGCCCGATAGCTCAGCTTTCAGGCCGACTTCGCCCAGCTCTTTCTTCAGTATGTCAATTACCTGGGTAATAAAGTTTTCCCGCTGCGTGCGACGTGCTGCCAGCAGGTTGACAATGCGGCGGAATTTCTCCGGTTCCAGATACTGAAAGGCCAGGTCTTCCAGTTGCCACTTAAGCTCCCATATTCCCAGGCGGTGGGCGAGCGGCGTATATATTTCCAGGGTTTCCTGCGCAATGCTGTGCTGCTTTTCCGGGGTCAGTGCCTCCAGAGTACGCATATTATGTAATCTGTCCGCCAGCTTGATAAATACCACACGGAGGTCCTCCGCCATAGCGACCAGCATTTTCCGCAGGTTTTCGGCCTGTGTTTCTCGTGGGGCTGTCCCGCCGGTCTGCCATGAGACCTTGCCGAGTTTGGTCACGCCGTCAACCAGTTTGCTTATCTCCGGCCCGAACTTCTCCTGTATCTTCTCGACGGGTATGCCGCAGTTCTCCGGCACATCATGCAGCAGCGCCGCAGCCAGAGAGGTGGCATCGAACTGGAGCCCGGCAAGTATGATTGCCGTCTGCACCGGGTGCTCCACATAAGGATCACCCGACAGGCGCATCTGTCCCTGGTGCGCCTCGACGGCGAACTGATAAGCCTCTTCGACGACAGTAACTTTTTCTGCCGGAAGATATGCCTCCGCCTTCTCCTTCAGCTGGCTGAAACTCGTTACCCCAACAGTCGTCACGGTAGTGAAATGCCTCCCATCCCGACGATAATGCGGGCTCTCTCCTAAGTATAGCCCAAGGAAACTGAGTCTGTAAATCTATAAAATATCGATTATAATATTAAACCGCAAACAATATTGACACAGAGGAAAATTGTGGTATACTTTCAATGCTTCAATACCATCTAGTAAGGAGGTAACCTAAAGATGAGCAAAATCCTGCGTGTTAACATGACCAATCTGACCGCTAAACTCGAGGACGTGCCCAGCAAATATCGATTGATGGGCGGACGTGGCCTAACCTCAGCCGTTACCTCTGATGAGGTGCCGCCCACCTGTCATCCCCTGGGGCCAAACAACAAAGTTACTTACGCCCCTGGCATTGTGACCGGTAGCGGTGCCCCAACCGCCGGCCGTCTTTCCATTGGGGCCAAGTCTCCCCTGACGGGAACCATCAAGGAATCAAATGCCGGTGGTATTGCCGCCGACAAGCTTGCCCGCATCGGCATAAAAGCCATTATCGTCGAAGGGCAGCCCAAGGAGAAGGGCAAGTTCTGGGTGCTCAAGGTCGATAAGAGTGGTGCGGAACTTATGCCCGCAGCTGCGGAATGGGTCGGCAAGGGCCTTTATGAAGCCTACCCCAAGATGCTCAAGAAGTTCGGCGACAAGGTGGGCATTATCAGCATCGGCGTTGCCGGAGAGAAGCTGATGGCAATGTCCGGTATCTGTGTCAACGACCCGGAGAACCGTCCCAGCCGATATGCCGGCCGCGGTGGTCTCGGGGCGGTGATGGGCAGTAAAGGACTTAAAGCCATCGTGGTTGATGACGCCGGTGGTGCCAGTCTAGCGCTGGCCAATAAAGAGGCATTTGATACCGGGCGCAAGAAGATGACCGATGCCCTGCTCCAGCATGACATCACCAAGCCCGGCGGTGCACTTAACACCTACGGTACAGCCGTCTGCGTCGCTGTCATCAACGAGGCCGGTGCCTTACCCACCCGCAACTTCAGCTCAGGACGCTTCGAAGGGGCGAGCAAGATTTCCGGCGAGATGATAAATGAGACCTGCAAGAAGCGCGGCGGCGTCGGCATGACCGGCCACCGGTGCAGCCCCGGCTGCATCATCCAGTGCTCCAACGTTTACCCGAAAGAAGACGGCACCGAGCTCGTCTCCTGCCAGGAGTATGAGTCGCTCTGGTCCTTCGGCGCCAACTGCGGCATTGACAGCCTGGATGTTATCGGTGAACTGATCCGGCTGTGCAATGACTACGGGGTGGATACCATCGAGGCCGGGGCGACCATCGGCGTGGCCATGGAAGCCGGACTGGCCAAGTTCGGAGACGGCAAGAAGGCCGTCGAGCTGATGCATGAGATTGGCAAGGGCACACTGCTCGGCCATATCCTCGGCGGCGGCACCGCGCTCACCGCGGATACCTTCGGCGTTGTCCGCTGCCCGACGGTCAAGAGACAGGCCATGCCGGCCTACGAGCCCAGGGCAATCAAGGGCATCGGCGTGACTTATGCCACCTCAACGATGGGCGCCGACCACACCGCGGGCTACACTATCGCCCCCGAGATATTCGGTGTGAGTGGCAAGGTAGACCAGTTCATCGTGGAGAAGGCAGATATGTCGCGCAATTTCCAGTATGTTACTGCGTTCCTTGACGCCACTGGCCACTGCCTGTTCGTCTCCTTCGCCATCCTGGATATAGCCTCCGGCCTCGAGGGCATGGTAGAGGAGTGCAACGGCGTACTCGGCACCAACTGGACGGTGGATGACATTGGCCGGATTGGCGGTGACATCGTCAAGAAGGAGCGCGCTTTCAATGAAGCCGCCGGCTTTGCCAAAGTCGATGACCGCGTGCCAGAGTTCATGAAGTACGAGAAGCTGCCACCGCACAACGTGGTCTTTGATGTGCCTGATGAGGTGCTGGATAAAGTCCACAATCCCTAGCAAGTAACCCGAATATGACCACGAGCCCCCTTCGCCATCGCTGTGGAGGGGGCTTTCTTCATCTGGTTAAAATACAGTATAATTAAAAATGACGAGGAACGGGCTATGAACAAGGTTGAGATAAAGCTATTCGCGAGCTTGCGTAAGTATCACCCCAACTCCGGGGACAGTGAAGCCTTTACCATGGACCTAAACGATAAGACCAGCCTGGGTAACCTGATAGACAAACTCAAAGTCCCCCGGCAGGAAATAGGCGTGCTCATGGTTAACGGCACGTGGCAAAAGGAAAACTACCTCCTCCAGGATGAGGACCGGGTAGGACTCTTTCCGCTCATCGGTGGAGGATAATTGATGATTGAAGTACACCTTTACGGGAAACTACGCCGCTTTACTGATAACCAGGACCCCTCCCGGGATTCCATTATTACTGCTCCCGTTAGAGATGGCGACTCAATTGAAAGCATTGTGCAGCGCATCGGCATACCGCCTGAGGAGCTGGGCAACAATATTTTTCTCAATGGTGAATATTCAGCACTGAAAAGAAAGGTAAGCGATGGAGATCGCCTGGGCATCTTCCCAGATGATATGCAACTCCTTTACAAGTGGTATTTTCATAAAGCTTCATAGCACATCGGGTAAATGAAATTGTATCGGGCACCACGCGGAACAACCGACATTCTGCCAGAGGAACAGGCCTACTGGCGTTACATCGAGCAAAAAGCAGCCCGTATCTGCCAGCTCTATGGTTATGAGCGGATTGATTCTCCGGCGTTTGAGGACACCTCCCTTTTCACGCGCAGCGTAGGACCGGGAACGGACATCGTGGAAAAGGAGATGTACTCCTTCACCGATAAAGGCGGCAATCAGGTCACGCTGCGCCCGGAAGGCACCGCACCGGTATGCCGTGCCTATCTGGAGCACGGATTTCACAGCCGGCCGCAGCCGGTCAAACTCTACTACCTGGCCGCCATTTTTCGATATGAAAGGCCACAGGCGGGAAGATTCAGGCAGCACTACCAGTTTGGCTGCGAGGCCATCGGCGACGACGACCCGGCAATCGATGCGGAAAACATTGACCTTGCCTGGCAGTTTTTTCAGTCGCTGGGCCTGCAGCGCCTTACCCTGCAACTGAACAGCATCGGCTGTAAGCAGTGCCGGCCGGGCTACCTCGGCGTTTTGCAGGAATACTACGCCGGTCACGCGGCGGCGCTATGCAACGATTGCCGGAAAAGATTAAGCCGCAACCTGCTCCGGCTGCTCGACTGCAAGCAGCCGTCCTGCCAGGACGTGGCTGACCAGGCACCCCGGAGCGCTGACCACCTGTGCCCGCAGTGCCGTGAGCACTTTGAGCGGCTCGTTACATACCTCGACCTGCTGAAGATTCCCTTCACCCTCAACCACCGCCTGGTTCGCGGGCTTGATTACTACACGAGAACCGTTTTTGAAATTCAGCCCGCAAACGGAGGCGCACAGAGCACCATCTGCGGCGGCGGGCGGTATGATGACCTGATTGAGGAACTGGGCGGCAGACCAACACCCGCCATCGGCTTTGCCATCGGCATGGAACGGATAATCCTCAATCTAAAGGCACAGTCTTTGCCCGTCCCACCCCTGCCCAGGCCGCTGGTATTTATCGCCCGCCAGGGTGAGGCCGCCAGAAATGAAACGGTCAGGCTGGCATCTTACCTGAGGCAGAAGGGCATCGGCGTCATCATGGCCACCGGTGACCGCAGCCTCAAGGCACAGCTCAGACAGGCCAATAACCTGGGGGTGCATTATACCGTTATAATAGGGGAGGAAGAATTACAAAATGGCACCGCATCATTGCGGGATATGACCACCGCCGGGCAGAAAACGGTCAGGGTGACTAAATTACCAGAACTCTTGAAAGGTTAAAGCAGACCGGGATGAAGTAAAATATGGTGTTTTTATGTAAATTTTTTACCAAAAGCCTTGACAAAAATATTTTTTCTGTTTATATTATGAGTAACGTTAGCAATAAAGGGGGTGATGTAATGGCAGGACCCGCAAGGGGAACGAGTTTTAAACTCGAAAAACGGACACAGAAGAAATCTTTGTCTCCATAAAATAAAGGC
>SOKS01000092.1 GCA_004375725.1 Dehalococcoidia bacterium
TTCCTCAGCAAATCCTTGCCTACCTCCGTCATAATCGACTCCGGGTGGAACTGCACACCCTCAATTGGATATTCACGGTGGCGCAGGCCCATGATAATGCCGTTTTCCGTCCAGGCGCTGACCTCGAGGCAGTCGGGCAGGTCATCGCGCATCACGGCCAGAGAGTGGTAGCGGATGGCGGGAAAGGGCTCCGGCAGGCCCTCAAAAAGTCCCCGGCCGTCGTGGTGAATGAGGGAGGACTTGCCGTGCTTGATTTCACCGGCACCTTTCACCCTGCCGCCGAAGCTGTAGCCGAGGCACTGGTGGCCCAGGCAGACGCCCAGCACAGGCAGGCGCGGTCCAAAGTGCCGGATAACATCGTTGGAAATGCCGGCCTGCTGCGGGGTGCCCGGCCCTGGTGAAATGACAATTAGTTCCGGCGCCAGCTTTTCGATATCATCAAGGCTGATTTTATCATTGCGGAACACCTGCACCTCTTCTCCCAGTTCGCTGAGGTACTGGTAAAGGTTGTAGGTAAAGCTGTCGTAGTTGTCAATTAACAGGAGCATGACTGGCCTCCGCCTGTTTTATCGCGGTAAGTAGTGCCTGGGCTTTATGCAGGCTTTCCTGGTATTCATTTTCGGGGATGCTGTCGGCCACAATGCCGCCGCCCGCCTGTACGTGGGCCACGCTATCCTTGATGACAATGGTGCGGATGGCAATGGCGGTATCGAGGTTGCCGGAAAAATCAAAGTAGCCGACCGCGCCGGCGTAAGGGCCTCTTTTATCCCGTTCCAGTTCGGCGATAATCTCCATGGCCCGAATCTTGGGGGCGCCGGAAACAGTGCCGGCCGGGAAACAGGCTCTCAGGGCATCGAACTGGGTCATCCCGGCCCTCAATTTCCCCTGAACGTGGGACACCAGATGCATCACGTGAGAGTACCTCTCGATATCCATGAACTGCGTCAAGGAAACGGTGCCCGGCTGGCTGATACGGCCGATGTCATTGCGGCCGAGGTCGACCAGCATGATATGCTCGGCGCGTTCCTTCTCGTCGTTAAGCAGCTCTCTGGCCAGCTCCAGGTCACGGTCAGGGTCGGGGCTGCGGGGACGGGTGCCGGCAATAGGGTGGTTGGAGACGATGCCGTCCTCCACCCTGACCAGTAGCTCGGGAGAAGCACCCACAATATGGCAGTCGTCAAGGTGCAGGAAGTACATGTAAGGGGAGGGGTTTATCGAGCGCAGGGCGCGGTAGATGGCAAAAGGGCTGGCAGTGGTACGTTTGGACAGCCGCTGCGATAGGACCGCCTGAATTATATCTCCGGCATAGATGTGGTCCTTGGCCCTGGTGACTATGTTTTCAAACTCCTCCCGGGAGAGATTTGACGTAACCGCCGACTCTGGTTCGGCTGGTGGTGGGGCTTCTGAGGTGATTGGCTGCCTGAGCCGTTCCGCCATACGGTCGATTTTATCCGTTGCTTCACGGTATGCCTGCTCAACATCACCGTCAAGGTGGGCGTGGGCGACTATTTTTATCTTGTGGGTCAGGTGGTCAAAGACCAGCAGCGTGTCCGCCAGCATCAGCACAGATTCAGGGAGACCAAGAGGGTCATTATCCGGCGCAGGTAGCTTTTCAAAGTACCGCGCTACTTCATAGCTGAGATAGCCAACGATGCCGCCATGAAAGCGAGGGAGGCCGGCCACCGGCACCGGCCGGTAATGCTGGAACTCCTTCTCTATCAGTGTCAGTGGGTCAACGGGGTTTTCCCGGCCGGTTTTGATAACCAGAGACGGCTCCGTACCAATGAAGCTGTAGCGGGCCAGCCTTTCCCCGCCCTCCACACTCTCCAGAAGAAAGGAGTAGCTGCCGCGGGCTATCTTGAGGTAGGCCGACACCGGTGTCTCAAGGTCGGCCATCATCTCACGGTATACCGGTACCAGATTGCCCTGTTTCTTCAAATTTCTCAGGTCTTCTAATTTCGGATAGTACATATTTATTACCTTTTTGGGGAATAAAAAAACCCCCGCCCTGGAAGGGGCGGAGGCTGCTTCCGCGGTGCCACCCTTCTTGGTCATGGAAAAAAGAAAATACATGACC
>SOKS01000183.1 GCA_004375725.1 Dehalococcoidia bacterium
CTGGAAACACCTGCTGGACCTTGATGCCTGCACGCGCTGCGGACGCTGCCAGGACAGCTGTCCCGCCTACCTGAGCGGCAAGCCCCTGAGCCCGAAAAAGGTAATCCAGGATTTAAAGGGACATCTGCTGGAACGGGCGCCGGCGCTGCTGAAGCGAAGGGCTGAAGAGGCGAATCCCGGCGATAACGGCCGAGCGATGATTGGCGAGGTGATAGGCGAGGACGAAATATGGAACTGCACCACCTGTTACGCCTGCCATGAGGTCTGTCCGGTATATGTTGAGCCAATCACCAAGCTCATTGAGATGAGGCGAAACCTGGTGATGGAGCAGGCGTCCATTCCCGAGACCGGTGAGGGCGCTCTGAAATGTCTTGAAGTCAGGGGGCATCCGTGGCGCGGAACGACCATGAGTCGCACCGACTGGGCAGAGGGACTTGAGGTTAAAACGCTGGCCGATGGGAGCGACGTTGATACGCTGTTCTGGGTTGGCTGCACCGAGGCGCTGGAGACGAGAAGCGCCAGAGTGGCGGCGGCGATTGCCCGGATAATGAAACTGGCCGGAGTTAATTTCGGCATACTGGGCAATGAAGAGGCGTGCTGCGGCGACCCGGCGCGACGGCTGGGCAATGAATACCTCTTCCAGATGCTGGTGCAGCAGAACATTGAACTGCTGAATAACTACGGAATTAAAAAGATAATTACCGGCTGTCCCCACTGCTACAATACACTGAAACATGAGTATCCGCAGTTCGGTGGCAATTATGAGGTTAGGCATCATACCGAAATGATTGCCAATCTTATCAAGGAAGGGAAACTGCGGAACATAAAGGGCGTTAACGGCGTGATTACCTACCATGACTCGTGTTATCTGGGGCGGTACAACAATATCTACGACGCACCGCGAGACATTTTGCATGGCCTCGGTGGCGTGAAGCTGGTGGAGATGGAGCGCAATCTGGAGTATGGCTTCTGCTGCGGTGCTGGTGGCGGGCATCTCTGGCTGGAAGAGCAGAAAGTGGGCGAGAGAATCAATGAAATGCGTACCGAGCAGGCGCTGGCAACAAAGGCTGAGGTCATTGCCACGGCCTGCCCCTACTGCCTGCAGATGTTTGAGGACGGGATACAGACCAAACAGGCAGGGGAATCGGTCAGGGCAATGGACATCGCTGAGCTGGTGGTGAAAGCGATATCCTGACGTTTGACGGTATATCGGTAATATAGTAACTTATATTTAGACTGAGATTCTGAGCAGGAGGAAAGACATGCGCAAAGTTGCGGTAGTTGGCGTGGGAGAGACGAAGTTCAGCGGCCCGCAGGAGAAGACGAGTGTTGAGCTCTTTGCGGAAGCGACTGCGGACGCGCTTGCGGAATCAAATCTGAAACCGAAAGACATTCAGGCCCTTTTCCTGGGCAACGTGCTGGGGGATTTTTCCGAGGGACAGGGCTCGGTGCAGGCCTTTGCCGCCGAGAACATCGGCTGTTTCAATATTCCCGCCAATCGATATGAAGGCGCCTGCGCTTCGGCAAGCATGGCGGTACGGGATGCCTGGATGTGGGTGGCATCCGGTTTCTATGATGTGGTGCTGACCGGTGGCGTGGAGCGGGCCGCCATCATGGGGACATCTCTGGCCACGCGCACCTTTGCCATGTTCAGTGATTCACGCTATGAGTATCCCTCCGGCATCACTTTTCCAGCCGTTTTTGCCATGCTGGCGCACCTGTATGCTTCGAAATATGGCATACCGCTGCCCAAGCTGAAAGAACAGATGGCTGCCGTTTCGTTGCAGTCTTACAAATATGGCATGTTTAATCCCAAGGCACACCTGCACAAGGAAGTGACCATGGAGGCGATACTGACCTCATTCATGGTGAGCACGCCACTGCAACTGCATGACTGCTGCCCGTTTTCCGATGGCGCGGCTGCCCTCGTGCTGGCTTCGGAAGAGGTGGCTAAAAAGCTGACCAGCAAGCCGGTGTTCGTTACTGGTGTGGGGCAGGCCTCCAACGGGCCGCTGGCCAATCAGCAGGAGTACCTTCCCAGGCTCAGGGCGAGGGAGCTATCGGC
>SOKS01000024.1 GCA_004375725.1 Dehalococcoidia bacterium
GAATGTTCTTTGGGAGGACAGGTGATTCCATGCAGCAGTTTGGACTGGAAAACATCCGAAATATTGCCTTGCTGTCGCACGCGGGCGCCGGCAAAACATCAGCCGCGGAAGCGATGCTCTTTACCGCCAAGGCAATCAATCGACTGGGCAAAGTTGATGACGGGTCGAGTACCTCGGACTATGACCCCGATGAGATAAAGCGCAAGATAAGCATCAACCTGAGCCTGCTTCCGTGCCCGTGGCGGGATGCCAAAATCAACCTCATCGATACTCCCGGTTACAGCGACTTTATTGGCGAGGTGAAGGCAGGAATCCGGATCAGTGAAGGTGCTGTCATCGTCATCTGTGCCACCTCAGGGGTGGAGGTGGGCACCACGCAGGTCTGGGAGTACTGTCAGGAAGCTAATCTGCCCCGACTCATTTTCGTGAACAAGATGGAGCGCGAGAATGCCGACTTCTTCAAGACGGTGAATGACATCCAGGCGAAGTTCGGACAGAAATGTCTGCCGATACAGATACCCATCGGTGCTCAGAGCGATTTCCAGGGCATCATCGACCTGCTGAACCTGAAAAGCTACACCGGCTCACCGCCGAAGGAAGGAGAGATTCCATCCTCGCTGGAAGGTCAGGTAAATACCTTCCGGGAGAAGTTAATCGAGGCGGCGGCAGAAACGGATGACGCGCTCATTGAGAAATATCTGGGTGGTGAGGAGCTTACTGCAGAGGAACTGAGAAACGGCCTGAGGAAAGCCGTGGTAAACGGCAGCATTTTCCCCATTCTGGCCGGCTCAGCGCTGCAGAACGTGGGCATTAACCCGCTTCTGGACGCGATGGTCGACTACCTGCCATCACCGGCGGAGCGCGAGGTGGCGGCGGCGACCGATGCCAAGGAAGAAAAATTTGAGCCCCAAGCTGATGGGCCTCTGGCAGCGCTCGTGTTCAAGACCACCGCCGACCCGTATGTCGGCAAGCTCACCTACTTCAGGGTGTACAGCGGCGCTATTGACAGCAACTCACAGGCCTGGAATGCTGCCAAAGGTAGCGCCGAGCGAATTGGCCAGCTCTTCCTGTTGCGTGGTAAGAATCAGGAGGCGGTAGCCAAAGTAAGCGCCGGGGACATCGGGGCGGTGGCCAAGCTGAATGTGACCAGCACCGGTGATACCCTGTCCAGCCAGAGTAAGCCGCTAAAGCTTGCCCCTATCGTTTTTCCGCAGCCTATCTTTGATGAGGCGGTTTCCCCGAAGACCAAAGCCGACCTCGATAAACTGGGGACAGCGCTATCCCGCATCACCGAGGAAGACCAGACCCTGCACGTACGCCGGGAACCTGACACCGGTGAGACCCTGCTTTCCGGCATGGGAGATACCCAGCTTGACGTGGCCGCGGAAAAGATGCAGCGCAAGTTCGGCGTCAGCGTGAACCTGGAGACGCCCAAGGTGCCCTACAAGGAGACCATTACCGCATCGGTACCGAACGCCGAATACAAGCACCGGAAGCAGTCCGGAGGCCACGGCCAGTACGGCCATGTCGTCATGGAGCTGGAGCCCCTGCCCCGCGGCACCGGTAATGAGTTCGCCCAGCGCGTCGTCGGCGGTACGGTGCCCAAGAACTACATCCCGGCGGTGGAGAAAGGATTTCAGGAGGCCATTCAGGACGGTGTGCTGGCACATCATCCGGTGGTGGATGTCAAGGCCACGCTGTACGACGGCAGCTTCCATCCGGTGGATTCCTCGGAAATCTGCTTCAAGATTGCCGGCTCGCAGGCGATGAAGAAAGGGCTTTCCCAGGGTCAGCCAATCCTCCTCGAGCCCATAGTGGATATCCAGATAACCGTCCCCAATGACCTCACCGGCGACATCATTGGCGACCTCAATACCAAGCGCGCCCGGGTACAGGGGATGAACCCGTCCGGCGATATTAATATAATCGAGGCTCAGGTACCGCTGGCTGAGGTGTTGCGCTATGCCATTGACCTCAAATCAATGACCCAGGGCAAAGGTACCTACACCATAAAATTCAGCCATTACGAAGAGGTGCCGGCGCAAATCTGCCAGA
>SOKS01000041.1 GCA_004375725.1 Dehalococcoidia bacterium
TGGCGGGAGCGTATGGGAGTCGAACCCACCGAAGACGCTACTAACGCCCCCCAACGGATTTGAAGTCCGCAAAGCCCACCGGGACTCATCCGCTCCCGATTCATCTGCTTGTTCTTCCGGGCATAAAGCCCAACCACTTTAACATCTTATATAGTATGAGTCAAAATTACTGGCTTCAGGTGGCGGCTTCCACCGGCGGCTTTTTATAGACGAGCCTGGCCAGCCAGATGCTCATCTCATAGAGGATGATTAATGGAATGGCCACCAGGCTCTGGTTTATCGGGTCAAAAGTCGGTGTGATGATGGCGGCGAGGATGAAGGCAAAGATAATCGCTGTCTTGCGGTGGTCGGAAAGCCATTTCGGCTTGAGAACGCCCACTCTGGCCAGGAACGTGGTGATTACCGGCATCTCAAAGACGATGCCGATGGCCAGCAGAAGCCTGGCGACCACTGATATGTAGTTGCCCACGCGAATCTCGGGGCTGGCAATGCCGGAGCCGAAGCTTATGAGGAATCTGGTGGCCGGTGGAATGAGCACGAAATAGCTGAAAACCACGCCGCCCGTAAACATCAGGGCTATCCACGGCAGGATGAAATAAACGTATTTTTTCTCTTTGGGGGTCAGCGCCGGGGAGACGAACATGATGCCATGGTAAACAAGATAGGGCATGGCCAGGATGATACCGGCGATGAGACACACCTTCATGATGGTGCCGAGCATCTCGGTCATTTCAATATAAATCAGATTGAGCCCCTCGGTGGGGAGTTTCAGGATGTAGAATATCCACTCGTAGAAGATGAAGGCGATGACTGAGGCAACGGCAACGGCGATGACGCTTTTAATCAGGCGCTGGCGCAGTTCCTGGAGGTGGTCCAGGATGGACAGTTTACTTTCGTCTCTCATCTTCTGTGGCATCTTTCCTGGCCATACGGCTTTCACTAGGCGGTGCCAGTTTATCCTTTTCTTTGCGCTCTTTTTCCTCAATATCCAGTTCTCTGGTTACCTGGGAGGTGAGGTCATGGGTTGCCTTTTTCAGAGTACGCACCGTTCTGCCCATCGTGCGGGCGATCTCGGGCAACCTCTTTGGCCCCCAGATAATCAGGGCGATAACGAGGATAAGCAGTACTTCTCCAAAACCGATGCCGAAAAAGTCCATATCTATTCCTTGGCTGGATGCAGGGATTGACTTATCTATGGAAGCATTAGCCCATGAATGAGCTGATGGCGTTGATATTTAGCTCTTGGTAGTTTTCTTGCGGGCAGACTTTCTGGGTTTCTTCTCCTCTTCCTGTTCTTCAGCATCCTCACCGCGCTGCCCTTTCTGGAATGACCGCATCCCTTTGCCGATGGCGCCGCCTATCTGCGGCAGCTTGCCAACGCCGAAGACGATGAGGATAACGATCAGTATGAGGGCTATCTCCCATGGTCCCATACGAAACGGCATAACCTGTTCCTCCTACCAGCAAAGCTTTTTAGCAACGTGAATTCGAACTACTATTAACGAGCACTCGCTCATCACCGGAAAAAACAGAAAGGCGATTGCTCCGGGCATAGCCAACCACAGTGATTCCCAGCTCCTTGCCCAGCCTGACCGCGCGCTCGGTTGGTGTACCGCGCGAAACGATAATCGGCACCTGCATTCTGGCCGCTTTCAGCACCATTTCCGAAGAGATGCGACCGGTGGTCAGCAGGATTTTGTCCTGCGTGGACAGGCCCATCATCAGGCAGGCGCCCATAATCTTGTCCAGCGTATTGTGGCGTCCGATGTCTTCCGCAGAGACCAGTGTCTTTTCGCGGTCCGCCAGCGCCGAGGAGTGGATACCGCCCACTTCCTGGAACAGGTCTTGATTCTGGTAAAGCTGCCGCATCAGTGCCAGTATCTCGCCTGAAGTGACCATCAGGTCTGAAACCACTGGCGGGGGTTGGGTATCGAAACTGATGCCGCTCCCGCAGCCCGAGGTAATGGTACGCCTCGGTGGTGCCTTAAATTCGCTCTTCAGGAGTCTCACATCGGCAATCGGTTCGTCCTCGCAGACGCGCAGGCTGGTCACCTCCCGCTGGTCGGTGATGATTCCCTCCAGATACAGAAACCCGAGGACAAGCTGGGTCAGTCTGGCGGGCGTACAGAGTATCGTGGCTACCTCCTGACCATTGACAAAGATGGTCAGCGGCAGCTCACCGGGTATAGCTACGGGTTCCTTCCGCCATGTTTCACCGCTGAAAAAATTGCAGGTTACCTCAGGGGTAACGCCTTTTTCCGTATCTTCCTTTACGATTTTATCCATACTAACGTGTATTATACTAGTTGGCACATACCATGTCTATGACGTTGAATCGGAAAGGGCAAGTACCACTGTGCGTGATGGCTTCATTCCGGATTTCCTTTGCGGGCAGTGTCGCGAGCTAATTTACATATAGCAGCACGGTATGGTATAATCACTCGATTTGTAATTTATTACCTATAACTGGTGAATGAGGTGTAGTTTGGAGAAGGAGAAGAAGGCTGATATTATCAGCAATTACCGGAGCAAGGACGGAGATACCGGTTCGACCGAGGTGCAGGTAGCACTGCTTACCGAGAGGATAAAGGAGCTGACCAATCATATGGCGGCAAATCGCCACGATTTTCATTCTCAGCGCGGTCTGCTCAAGCTGGTGGGACGGAGAAGGAGACTGTTGAACTACCTGAGCCGGGAGGACGTTGGTAAATATAACAAACTGATTAAACAGCTCGGACTGCGCAAATAAGGTCTGAGTGTGGAGGGGAAATTGCATAAACTTCAATCTTTTCAGTGCCGGGTCGGTGGCAGAGACCTTATTATTGAGACTGGAAAATTGGCCGGTCAGGCCAGTGGCGCAGTAACGGTTCGCTACGGAGATACGGTAGTCCTGGTGACGGCCACCGTGGCTGATAACCCCCGTGAGGGAATTGACTTTTTGCCGTTGACCATAGACTATGAGGAGCGAATGTACGCGGCGGGTAAAATCCCGGGCGGCTTCATCCGCAGGGAAGGACGACCCAGCGAAGCGGCCATTCTAGCCTGTCGCCTCGTTGACCGACCGGTACGACCGCTCTTACCCAAGGCATGGCGCCGGGATATCCAGATTGTGGCCACGGTGCTCTCGGTTGACCACGAAAACGACCCCGATGTTCTGGCGGTAATCGGTGCGTCGGCGGCACTGTGCATATCAGAGATTCCTTTTGATGGTCCGCTAAGCGCCGTTCACGTGGGTTATATCAATGGTGAACTGGTGCTGAACCCCAAGCTGAGCGACCTTGAAAACGGCCAGCTCGATATGGTCGTGGCCAGCACCGGCAAGGCAATTGTCATGCTCGAAGCCGGGGCCAGGGAGGTTTCCGAAGAAATTCTACCCAGGGCTATCCAGTTCGGCTTTGAGGCCAACCAGGATATAATTCGGCTTCAGGAGCAGGTGCAGCAGGCCTGCGGCAAACCTAAAGAGGCGGCACCGGTTTCGGAGGTCAACCCGGAGGTTGCTTCCGCAGTGGCATCAACCATTGGCAATGAGTTGCCTCAGATACTGGCGGAAGCGGATAAATCCATCCGGGAGGAAAAGCTATCGGAGTTAAAAAGAAAACTGGTAGATAGCCTGGGTGAAACCTATACGGCAAATGATATTCTGGCTGTTTTTGAGACCATGGCCAAGGCCGAGGTCAGGAGCAGCACTCTGGTGGGAAAGCGCCTGAATGGACGCGCCCTCGATGAAGTCAGGACGATAAGTGCCGAGGTGGGACTCCTGCCGAGGACACACGGCTCGGCGCTTTTCAGCCGGGGACAGACGCAGGTGCTGACCATCGTCACTCTGGGTTCTACCCGGCAGGAGCAGAAGCTTGACGGTCTCGGTACCTTGGAGACGAAGCGCTTCATCCACCACTACAATTTCCCCCCCTTCTCGAGCGGTGAAGCAAAGCGCCTGGGGTCGCCGGGCCGACGTGAGATCGGGCACGGTGCGCTGGCGGAAAGAGCTCTGGTGCCGGTATTACCCGGCGATGAGGATTTTCCCTATACCATTCGACTTGTCTCCGAGGTTCTCAGTTCCAACGGCAGTACCTCAATGGCGAGCGTCTGTGCGGGGAGCCTCTCGCTGATGGACGCCGGCATACCAATCAAGACCGCGGTGTCTGGCGTGGCTATGGGTCTCATCACCGGCGATAATGGTGAATACCAGGTTTTAACCGACATTGAAGGGCTGGAGGATGCCTACGGCGATATGGATTTCAAAATTGCCGGGACCAAGGACGGCGTTACCGCCGTGCAGATGGATATCAAGCTCAAAGGCGTCGGTCTGGAAGTACTGGAGAAGATAATCGCCCAGAGCCATGAGGCGCGGATGTTCATTCTGGACAGGATGAACGAAGCCATAAGTACCAGCCGACCCGAAGTCAGCCCTTACGCGCCGCGGGTGTACAAAATGACCATTGACCCGGATAAGATCGGCAGCGTTATCGGCACCGGTGGCAAGACGATTCGCTCGATAACTGAGGAGACGAAGACAACCATCGATATTGACAATGAAGGTATCGTGCTGATTGGTGCTACCAATGAAGAGGCAGCACGTAAAGCCATTAGTATCATTGAAGGTCTGACCAAGGAGGTCGAGATTGGTACGACCTATACAGGAAAGGTGACCCGTATCTTTGATTTCGGCGCCATGGTGGAAATTCTGCCCGGAAAAGAAGGTCTGGTGCACATCAGTGAACTGGAGGACCACCGGGTGGACAAGGTTGAAGATGTGGTTAAAGCTGGCGACGAGGTCACGGTGAAGGTGATTAATATTGACAATATGGGCAGGGTAAACCTTTCCCGCCGGGCAGTCTTTGAGAAGGATTATCAGCCCTCTGGCGCTCAAGCCAGGGATTCCTCTGGGCCAAGACGACCATTCCGGAGGGATAATGATTCGTATTCCGGACGGCGCGACCAGTCCGGGCGCAGGCCACCACTGACCAGAGATACGTTCCGGGGTCGTTAAGAGTTTTCTTCACCAGCCGGGGAAACACGATGAATCCAATCAAGGTAATCGTTCACGGGGCTGCCGGTAAAGTAGGGCAGGAAGTGATCAGAGCCGTCTGTGGTGAAGGCGACATGCAGATGGTTGGCGCCGTGGACATGAAGGCCGCAGAGGATTCACTGCCCCTGCCCGATGGTTCCAGTTCGGTTCCCTTTTCGACTGACTTGCGTGATATCTTGGACCGCTGCCAGGCCGATGTCATGGTGGATTTCAGCATCGCCAAAGCAACCATGCCGGCGGTGCGACTGGCCACGGAAAAAGGCATTAACCTGGTTATTGGCACCACCGGTTTCTCACCGGATGACATTAAGGAGATTGAGCGCCTGGCCGCGGAGCACGGGATTGGTGCGGTGATGGCGCCGAACTTTGCGCTTGGTGCCGTCCTGATGATGCATCTGGCCAAGATTGCGGCCAAGTACCTGGATTATGCTGAAATAATTGAACTGCACCATCACCTGAAAGCCGATGCTCCATCGGGGACGGCGCAGACCACGGCCAGAGCCATGGCAGCCGCCAGAGGCAAGCCATTTCTCCATCCGCAGGGTAAAGATACGGCGAGCCGGGGGGACCGGGTAGAAGGGGTGAGCATTCACAGTGTACGCCTGCCCGGGCTTATGGCGCATCAGGAGGTAATCCTGGGCGCGCCGGGACAGACATTGAGCATACGCCATGATACCATTAACCGGGAGTGCTACATGCCCGGAGTGATGCTGGCGATTAGAGAAGTCGTCGGGCGCAAGGGGTTTGTTTACGGCCTGGACAAGTTGCTTGGACTGTGAGGAGGCAATGGGAGAATACAATGTAGCCATTGTTGGCGCCACCGGGCTGGTTGGCCAGGAATTTATAAAAATTCTGGTACAGCGCAGTTTCCCGGTGGATTCAATCAGACTGTTGGCCTCCGACCGCTCGGCGGGCAGGAAGCTGATGGTCAATAAACAGGAAATCGAGGTCAGGGAGACGACTCCTGAATCGTTTGAAGGGGTAGATATTGCCCTTTTCTCGGCCGGCTCTGAAGTCAGCCGCCATTTTTCACCGATTGCGGCACGGTCGGGCGCGGTGGTGGTTGACAACAGTGCCGCCTGGCGCATGGAGCCCGATGTGCCATTGGTAGTGCCCGAAGTCAACCCGGAAGATATTGGGTGGCACAAGGGAATCATCGCCAATCCAAACTGCTCAACGATTCAGATGGTCGTGGCGCTGTACCCGCTGCACAAGGTCAACCCGATCAAGCGCATTGTGGTCAGTACCTACCAGTCGGTCTCTGGTACCGGTGCCGCGGCGGTGGAGGAACTGATTGTGCAGAGCAAGCAGGTGCTGGAGGGGCAGGCCATCATCCCCCATGTGTACCCCCATCAGATCGCCTTCAATGCGTTGCCGGAGATAGACGTCTTTCTCGACGACGGCTACACCAAAGAGGAACAGAAGATGGTGGAAGAAACCAAAAAGATAATGCACGCCAGTGAAATAGCTATCTCGGCGACCTGTGTACGTGTGCCGGTATATACTGCGCACAGTGAGGCGGTGTGGGTGGAATTTTCCTCGCCGATGATGCCCGATGATGCCGAGCGCATTTTCGCCGGGGCGCCGGGAGTGAAGATACTGGATGATAATGCCATCAGTCTCTATCCGCACCCCTGGATGGCGGCCGGCACCGATGAGGTATTTGTCGGACGTATCCGCCGTGATACTTCCCATCCCAATGGTCTGGTTATGTGGATTGTCGCCGATAACCTGCGTAAAGGAGCGGCGCTGAATGCAGTCCAGATTGCCGAGGAAATGGTAAAACGGGACTGGATAAAGCCACGGGAGGCAGTAAAATGAAAGAGCTGGGAAGGTTGATAACGGCCATGGTTACTCCCTTTGATGAAAAGGAAGAGGTGGATTATGAACAGGCAAAAAAGCTGGCGCTGGCCCTGATTGCTTCAGGAAGCGATGGTGTGCTGGTGGTCGGTACCACCGGGGAATCACCCACTCTGGTGCGGGCAGAGGAGTACCGGCTTTTCCGGGAAATAAAAGCAGTGGTTGGGGACAAAGGGACGGTTATTGCCGGCACCGGGAGCAACAGCACCGCGGAGGCACTTGTAGCGACCAGAGAAGCGGAGAAAATCGGCGTTGACGCCTGCCTGCTGGTGGTGCCTTACTATAACAAGCCCACCCAGGAGGGGCTCTACCAGCATTTTAAGACGGTGGCGGAAAGCACCAGCCTGCCCTGTATCATGTACAACGTGCCCTCGCGCACCGTGGTCAACATGACCGCCGATACCGTCATCAGGCTGAGCAAAATAGACAATATCATCGGGGTGAAGGAAGCGAGCGGTAACTTTGAGCAGATTGCCAAAATTATCCAGGAGACCG